>JAPHUG010000342.1 GCA_026197195.1 Sedimenticola sp. | reverse complement strand
TGAGGTCGATGGGCGCCAGCCCGGGGCCTTCAAACTGCTTCAGTTCCAGGCCGGCCATACGGGTCAGGCCTGTCGGCGAATGAAGATCAGATCCCAGACACCATGCCCCAGTCGATGACCGCGCTGTTCAAACTTGGTCAGGGGGCGGTAGGCTGGGCGGGGTGTATAGTTTCCCGTACCCGCGCTGTTCTGGAACTGTTCGGCGGCCTCGCTCAGTACCGTCATCATCTGCACGGCATAATCTTCCCAGTCAGTAGCGGCGTGGAAAAATCCGCCGGGTTTGATTACACGATAGAGGTGTGTCAAAAAATCAGGATTGAGGATGCGCCGTTTGTGATGGCGTTTCTTGTGCCAGGGGTCCGGGAAAAACAGAAACAGCCCCTGCAGGCTGGCGTCGGTCAGACAGTTGTTCAGCACCTCTATCGCATCGTGTTTCATAATGCGGATATTGGTTAGATTGAGTTCCTCTATCTTCAGTAGAAGATGACCCACGCCGGGTCCATGCACCTCAATACCCAGATAGTTCTGTTCAGGATGTGCAGCCGCCATCTGTGCCAGCGATTCACCATTACCAAAACCGATCTCGACAAAGGTTGGGTTGTCGTTGCCAAACAGATCGGTCAGGTCAAGTCTCTCTGCCGTGTAGTCAATGCCATAAAGCGGCCACAGGGCATCAAAGGCCCGTTGCTGTCCGGGGGTAAGCCGGCCCTGCCGTAAGACAAAACTACGAATAGGGCGATGCATCTTTTCCTGATCTGACATGGTGATTTGGTTTGGGTTTGGATTAGGCTGCCTATCAACAAATGCAGCGTGTTAAGGGTGTTTTCAGGCGGATTCTACACTAAACTGGCGGGCGTCGTGATGGGATTCACCTGCAAAAACAAGAACAGAAAAGGGGGGAGAGTATTGAACCAGTGGAATGAAGATCTGATATCGGTTGAGCTGGCCGGGACTCTGGATGGCCTTTTTGTTCAGCGTATCAAGCGTTCGCCTGAGCGGCTGGCATATCGTAGTTATAATCGGCAGAGTAAGGCGTGGCAGGATTACAGCTGGCAGGCGATGGGGCAACTGATTGCCCGCTGGCAGGTTGCGCTGTCAAAAGAGCCCCTAAAACCCGGTGACCGGGTAGCCTTGTCACTGCGAAATTCACCCGAATGGGTGGCCTTTGATCAGGCCTGCCTGGGGCTCGGGTTGGTGGTGGTGCCACTCTATACCGATGATCGGCCGGATAACATTGCCTATATCCTGAATGATGCCGATATCAAACTGTTGTTAGTACAGGATGGCAGCCGCTGGAAACGCCTGGCGAGTGCCGTAGATAACGCGTCAGCGCTCAAACGGGTGCTGATTCTGGAGGGTGGGACAGACGATGCCGCACTGTTGGCTACGGATGATCGGCTCAGGTTGGTTGACGACATCCTACCTGCTGAGGCACCCGCACTAAAACAACGCAGTGGCGATTCCCAGGCGCTGGCCTCAATCGTTTATACCTCCGGTACGACCGGACGGCCAAAGGGGGTTATGCTCAGTCATCACAACATGCTCTCCATTGCCCACGCCTCGATTACCGTGATCGACTGTTACCAGGAAGATAGCTTCCTCTCATTTCTGCCGCTCTCCCATACACTGGAACGAACGGCGGGTTACTATCTGCCGGTGATGACCGGTTCTTCCGTGGCCTATTCCCGGTCGGTGGGGCAGTTGGCGGAAGACCTGACCCTGATGCGGCCTACCGTCATGATTGCCGTGCCGCGTATTTTTGAGCGGGTCTACGGGCGTATTACCGATCAGATGGCCAAGCGACCCCTGTTGCCCCGTAAGCTGTTTCAGCTTGCCGTTAATACCGGCTGGCAACGTTTTCAGCGGCAACAAAACCAGCAGGGGTGGCGACCCATCCTACTACTCTGGCCACTTCTAAATCGTTTGGTCGCATCAAAGGTGACGGCGCGGCTGGGTGGTCGGCTTCGTATTGCGGTCAGTGGCGGGGCCGCACTCTCCCCGGATATTGCACAACTGTTTATCGGTTTGGGTATACCCATTCTGCAAGGTTATGGTCTGACAGAGACCAGCCCGGTGGTGAGTGTGAATCCCCTGGAGGATAACGATCCCGGTAGTGTGGGTGTGCCGCTACGGGGTGTTGAGGTCACTACCGGAGCGGACGATGAACTGCTGGTGCGAGGGCCAGGGGTGATGCTGGGATACTGGAATAACCATGCCGCCACCGCCAAGATGATCGATTCCGATGGTTGGCTGCATACCGGCGATCAAGCCCGGATCGAGAATAACCATATCTATATCACTGGTCGCATCAAAGACATCCTGGTGCTCTCCAATGGCGAAAAGGTGCCGCCCGGCGATATGGAGCTGGCGATTGCCCTGGACCCCTTGATTGAACAGGTCATGGTGGTCGGTGAGGGCAAGCCCTTTCTCAGTGCATTGGTGGTGCTGGAAGCCGACAATTGGCCGGGCTTTGCCCAGGATTGTGGGCTCGATCCCATGGCCCGCGAGAGCCTGCAACACCCCCAGGTGGTTTCCAAAGTGCTTCAGCGCATCAAGCAGGCGCTGAAGCCTTTTCCCGGTTATGCCAAGGTGCGCCGGGTAACACTGCAGTTGGAGCCCTGGACGGTGGATAATGGGCTGCTGACCCCCACGCTGAAAGTGAAGCGTGCCCGGGTCATTAAACGGTTCGAACAGGCGATTGCCGACATGTATGCGGATGGACCTGCACAGGGCAAACGGTGAAATGAACAAGGACGGGAGGCTTAGTGCTTGCTTCCAACCCCCGGCAGCGCATAGAATCGGCTGCGCACAGCGGGTATCGTATATCGGTATTACCCTAGCTTCCCAAGCTAGTGAGGCGGGTTCGACTCCCGCTACCCGCTCCAGTTTTTTCTCTGTCTGTCACAGAGCACATCATGCGCAAACTCTATGAGTGTCGCGATCGTCTTCAAGCCCAGATTTTGCATGACGCCCTGGCTTCACAGCATATTGAAACCATCATACTGGGTGACTACCTGACCGGCGCGGCCGGCGAACTATCGGCCATTCAGTTTCCGGTTATCTGGGTGGTGAAGAGTGACGACTACTATCGTGCTCGGCAATTGATCAACCAGCATCTCGAAGGGTCTGAAAATAATAACGAGATATGGTGCTGCCAACACTGTGGTGAAGAGGTAGAGGGTGCGTTTCAAATCTGCTGGAACTGCTTATCCCCCCGAAACTGAAAGGTTAAAAGATGTTTCAGTTGGCATTTTAGCCTGCCCTTCAGGTGGTACTTCGTCTGATTTTGGTTCATGCTTATAAGCTACAGGGGTATTGACATTATGCTCAACCGGCCCCTGACGGGATAAAAAAATAGCGCATATAAAACGGAGTATGTGATGGGTAAGTTATTCAAGATTATTGGCAGCTTGTTGGCCGTTGTGGTGGTGCTGGTGATTGCTGCCGTTATTATCCTGCCGATGGTGATCGACCCCAATGACTATAAAGGTGAGATCGTCAGCCAGGTGAAAGAGCAGACTGGCCGAGACCTGAAGATAGACGGTGACCTTAAGCTTTCGGTATTCCCCTGGTTAGGGATTGATATTGGTGGGTTATCTTTGAGCAACGCCAAAGGATTCGGTGATAAGCCCTTTGCCGTGGTTAACAGCGCCGCTGTTCGAGTGAAGTTGATGCCACTGCTGAGCAAGCAACTGGAAGTGGATACCATCGGATTAGAGGGTTTGCAGCTTAATCTGGCCAAGGCCAAAAATGGTACAACCAACTGGGATGATCTCTCCAAGGGTGGCGAGAAAGCCACTGAAAAACATGAAAAGCGCGAAGGCGGTGAACTGAAAGGGTTTGTCATTGGTGGTGTGGACATCAGCAATGCCAGTATCAGTTGGGATGATGCCAGCACCGGACAGCACTATACAGTTGATCAATTCTTTCTCAAAAGTGGTGCTATACGTCCCGGTAATCCCGTCACGCTGGAGTTAGGTGCAGCGCTGCAGAGTAAAGAACCAGAGCTGAAAGCCACGCTGAAACTGGATGGAACCGTTTCGGTGGAAGAGGCGGCCAAACGTATTCTGATCAAAGGGCTGAATCTTCAGGCGGATGCTACCTCACCCATGCTGAAACAGGGTGAGATGAGTCTTAACCTTATGGCCGATGTCGGTATGGCGATGGATGGCCAGTCTGTAACCGTGGACGGATTGACGGTGACCTCGGACGCGCTGAAGCTGACCGGTAATTTGAAAGGGAGCAATCTTACAGCCAAGCCGGCTTTCAGTGGTGCCTTGAATCTGGCGGAACTGAATCTGCGTGAATGGCTGACCAGTCAGGGCTTGGCCGTACCTGAAACAGCAGACCCAAACGTGCTGACCCGTTTTGTCGCCTCACTGGAAATGGCAACCAAGGGCGATGTCACCCAGCTTAATAAACTGGCGATTGGTTTGGATGATACGAAGATTAATGGCAGTGCCAGCCTGAAAGGCTCAGCCATTGGCTTTGCTCTGGATGTGGACAGTATTAATCTGGATCGTTACCTACCACCAGTGAAAGAGGCTACAGCTGAATCTGATAAACCAGCCGCTTCAGGTCAAAAGGCCACGGGTGATGAGCCCCTTCTGCCCATTGAGACACTGCGTTCACTCAATCTCAATGGCACACTCAAGATTGGTCAGATGATCATCAATAAGCTGACCGCCAAGCAAATTGAG
>JAPHUG010000423.1 GCA_026197195.1 Sedimenticola sp. | reverse complement strand
GGACCCGGATGTACCTTGGGACTTCAGCCGTAAAACTTGTGAACAACTCGAAAGTGATGATGCCACACTGACACTGATAAAAGCGGGGGATCATCGTTTATCAGAACCAGCCCATCTAACGATGATACTGAACACGCTCGAACAACTCATCACTCACCAGTGTGACTAGTCACCGTCCCTGCTGTTATTCTCATTTACGACGACTACCTATTCGGATGGCGGCATGACACAGCAATCAAAAGCCTATCTCTATGGCATCAGTGCCGTCCTACTCTGGTCTACGGTAGCCACGGCCTTTAAGTTATCGTTGCGTCATATGGAGCCGATACAACTGCTGTTTTATGCCAGTCTCTCATCCATAACGATCCTGTTCCTGGTGGTCGTTATTCAAGGGCATCTAAAAACGCTGAAATCCATACCCCGATCTGAGTTGATCTTCTGTGCCGGTATGGGGTTATTGAACCCCTGCCTCTATTACTGGGTATTATTCAAGGCCTATGACCTATTGCCCGCACAAGAGGCACAACCCCTTAACTACACCTGGGCCATCACGCTTTCAATCCTGGCGGTTCCCCTGCTCAAGCAGCATCTTCGGAAAATTGACCTGGTGGCTATCGGTGTCAGTTATTTTGGCATTCTGGTTATCGCTACCCATGGCTCACCACTCTCTTTGCACTTCAGTGATGGATTTGGTGTCTCACTCGCCCTGGTTAGTACCCTGATCTGGTCACTGTTCTGGATTTTCAATACGCGGAGCCATATCGAACCGGTGGTTGGTCTTTTTCTGAACTTTCTGTTTGCCCTGCCGGTAATTGCACTGATTACCGGCTTTACCACAGGCTTTCAGATTGAGTCGACAGACGGTCTGTACGGGGCCGCTTATGTCGGTCTGTTTGAGATGGGGATTACGTTTGTGCTCTGGCTTAAGGCACTGCGACTGACTGAAAGCGCATCCAAAATAGCCAATCTGATCTTTCTCTCTCCGATACTATCCCTGTTTCTGATCCATTTTATAGTGGGGGAAACCATCCACTGGTCCAGCGGTATCGGTTTATTGCTCATTATTGCCGGTAATGCCCTGCAGCAGACAGGCAAACGTCAACTTGCCTAAGTGGCTAAAAAACGCTAATTTCCAAACTCGATTCACAACCTGAACCCGCTATGAGTGACAAACACTATATCACCGCCCAGGAACTGCTGACGGATTCATTTCGCATGGGCATTGAGATCCTGCAGAGCGGCTTCAAGCCTGATTTTATTGTAGGCGTATGGCGGGGAGGTACCCCTGTGGGTATCGCCGTGCAGGAGATACTGGACTACTTTGATGTTGAATCTGACCATATTGCTATCCGTACCTCTTCCTATACCGGTATTGGCGAGCGGAACAAAGAGGTTCGGGTACACGGGTTGGGCTATCTGATTCGGAACATGAACTGGGACAGTTCACTCCTGATTGTCGATGATGTCTTTGATTCAGGTTTAAGCTTACAGGCCATACTGGACACGCTTAAAGCCAAATCCCGCCGAAATATGCCACAAGAGGTGCGAATAGCCACCCCCTGGTATAAGCCCGGCAATAACCAAACGCTATTAAAGCCTGACTACTTTATTCACGAAACCGACCAATGGCTGGTGTTTCCTCATGAGATGAAAGGCCTGGGAACGGAAGAGATCCTGGCCAATAAGCCAGAAATGCGTGCGCTTTTTGAGAGCAAAGGATTGGTAAGCAAGCGATCAAGGTAAAATGGATCGTTAATCCGCAGATTAATCAGCCGCACGCTTTAGACCGATTGATCTTGATGACTGGGGGTCTGGGGCTGATCCATGAGTATGGCATACAGCTCTCGAATTTCTCCACTGATCTCTGAAATAGCCAAATCACATTGCTCAGGGGTCAGTCCGGTTATCTGCCACGCGTTGGGTGTTATCTGTTCTTTAACCAACGCAAGATCATTATCCCATATCAAGGCATCGGCCAGTCGATTGGCGAGATAGATAAGGTAACATTCAAGTTCATCCTGATCGGCCTGCTCCGGGGAGTGGTGCCAACGTATGGCAGATCTAATGGGTGTCGGTAACCCCCACTCATTCGCCAGCTCAGAGCCCACCTCTGTATGAGCAAAGCCGAAGACTTCCCGCTCAGCAGAAGAGATCAGGTCATCCCGTCCTTTGCTTATCAGCAGGACATCCCGGGATTGCACCGGCAGTTCCTGCAATAACAGTAAACGTCCAATATCATGCAGGACCCCCATCAGAAACAGTCGCTCCGGATGCAGTACCTGACAGGCTCCGGCCAGATTTTTGGCCAAAACACCACAGGTCAGTGAGCTGTGCCAGAAGGTTTCCATATTGATGAGATTTCGAGGAATGCCTGTAAATACATTACAAGCGGCCGTCATAATGGCAAGGTCACGCAGCTCTTTGGTTCCAATAATGGTGACAGCCCGGGAGATCGTATCGATCCTGCCTGGAAAGCCATAGAAGGCACTATTGACGATTTTCAGCAGGCGCGCGCTTAAGGCCGCATCCTGACAGATAATCTCCCCCATATCCTGTGCTGAGCTACTGGGGTCATCTGCCAGCTGATTGATGCGAATACAAACATCAGGAAGCGAGACCAAATTCCCTGCATTTACAATAAGTTGTCTGGGTGTCATAGAGTGACTATCTTTTATCAAGATTCCGTTCATACGGCCGCTACCTTTACTACACTATATATAGCATAACTAAAAGAAAATGAGGTTTTTTCTCCATGGCAAAAACGAAGATTGTATCAACAGATGATATTCTCTTAATGCTCTGCAAATCGGTCACCACAGTACTGACAACGGCGACTTCAGATGAAATCAATTATTCTGCTATGGTTCAGAAGATCAACCGCACCTGCCTCAAACCGGACATCGGCTGTTTTGTGTTGTTTGACGGAGGGTTCTCCGGCCTGGTGGTGATCAACTTTACTGCCAGCGCCGCCCTTGAGCTCTATCAGGCCTACCTGTCAAACATGGGCATCCCAAAAGAAGAACTCGCCGTATCTCATACATCGGATGAGGTAGGCAATGTGTTGGGTGAGCTAATGAATCAAATGATAGGCGACTTCATCAGCAATGTGGGAAAGCAGTTACAGACGCCCATTAATCAAAACCAGCCAAAAATGCTGACCATCAATAAAGAGGTTTTACTCTCAATTAATACCAATCTCGATCGTCCCCAGGCAAGACGGGTGACCTTTACCACGGAACGCAATAATATTTTCTATCTTGAACTGGCTATGGATAAGACGGAGTTCATTCAGCTTCATGAATTTGAACAGCAGGCCGACTTTGATCCAGACGATATCCTGGAGGGTGAAGCCAATAAACGGGTCGCCAGAGAACAGTTGGAAAAAAAGAGTGAAGAGCCTTCAGGGTCTGATAATTTGCTCGACGAATTGGGTATATAGGCGTGATTTACAAGCAAGAGTGACTCAACGTTCAAACGTCTGCCTCAGCCATTTTAGCGGCCAACGCTTCTGCTTTGGCCAGCATATCCTCAAGATATTCCAGCCGTTTTAAAGAGACAGTGATCTTCTCCCTGAGATCTTCGCAGGGATCATCAATGAGGTAGAGCATATCTTCATGAAAAAATACCTCAAAACTGTCCAGGTAGCGTACGTCTTTATTTTTATCCAGTACAAGATTATCCAGACCATATAGGTCAATCACCTTTTGCTCGACGGTATGAATGCGCTTGGCTGCCTCTATGAAAAGCGTCAGCTGTCGCCGGGCCTTCGGCAGCTTCGCCATAAGGGGAATAGCATCCTCAGCAACAGCCGGATTGGCCAGATTAAACCAGGGTGTAAATGCACGGGCAAAAACCAGAATATTATGCTCGCCATCCACCCGTGTCCGAACAAAAATAGCCTCGGGTATGATGTCATGCAGGAGTGTCTTTAACTGGGCATAGTCACGTCGATAGATCTTGGCTTCCGTAGGGGTACAGGTAAGGGTATGGCGCTTGATCACCATATCAAAGGTTCGGTTCTTCTCCTTCTCGAAATGATAGCCGGCGGTCTGCCAGACATCACAGTGTGCCCCTACCGTGGATATCAGTGTGACCCGTAAATTATCGGTATCCAGGCAATCAATCCTTGAGGGTAATCGGGCATCTTCTTTAGCCATTCTGCCCCTTTAACCTGCGCTTTTTTGAATTAAGATTCATCACTAATGACATTAATAACATTATTTATCTTGTTGAATATATTTGTATATTGTTCTTTGTCATTTATACAGGAATAATTGATTCTAAGGAAGTTATCGAACTGCCCCTGGGTGCCAAAAAGATCCCCTGGAGCGGTACTGATCCCCTGCTTCATCAGTTCAGTATAGAGTCGCTTGGAACTGACATTAGCAGGTAACGCCAACCAGCAGTGAAACCCACCCTTCGGCGTATTGACAATCGACAGACCAGGAACAACCTGACTGATAATATCCAGTGTAATATCACGGCGTTCTTGATAGCAGCGCGCAATTTGATTTAAATGGCGGGAAAATCGGTTACCCGCCAGAAAGTCATCAGCCGCGGCCTGAAGTTGTCCCCGGCCGGCCATCGTGGTGACATATTTTCGATAACAGAGTTGCTCGCTATAACGCCCGGCAGCAACCCAGCCTAGCCGCAGGTCCGAATCCAGGCTTTTAGATAATGACGAACAGAGCAACACACGCCCTTCGCGGTCCCAGGAACGCACACTTCGGGGCCGACCTTTTTCGTAGCTGATGTCGCCAAAGACATCATCCTCGATAATCGGTAGATCGTAAGGGCGCGTCATTTCCAATAATCGCTTGGCTGATGCCTCTGTCATTACATGCCCTTGAGGATTATTAAAT
>JAPHUG010000408.1 GCA_026197195.1 Sedimenticola sp. | reverse complement strand
GCCATAGACGCCCAGATCATCACACTTCTGCAGCAGGTCAATGAGGCTCAATGGCCCGATCTTGAAAAACGTATACAGCTGGGCCTCCAGCATGAGCAACAGCATCAGGAACTGTTGCTCATGGATATCAAACACAACTTCTCTGTCAATCCACTTAAGCCCGCCTATCGGAATTTACCAGCACCGCCCGAGCAGCCGACACACCCCATGCTGTGGCTGGAACGGGAGGGGGGCGTGTATACCGTGGGACACCAAGGAGAAGGGTTTGCCTTTGATAATGAAACACCACGGCACTCCGTCCTGCTTCATGACCACAGGCTGGCCGACCGATTTGTAACCAATAACGAGTATCTGGCGTTTATTGATGAGGGGGGTTATGAGCAGCCAGCACTCTGGCTGGCTGATGGCTGGGCCCTGCTGCAAGAACTGCAGTGGCGACACCCGCTCTATTGGTCAGAACATAACCATGAGTGGTCGCAATTTACTCTGGGGGGTATGCGTCCACTGAACCCAGCCGAGCCCGTCTGCCATCTCAGCTACTACGAGGCAGACGCCTATGCCCGCTGGGCAGGCAAGCGACTACCCCGGGAAGAGGAGCTTGAAGTGGCACTGGCCGACCAGGTTTTGCGGGGCAACTTTGCCGACTGCGATCTTTTACACCCTGCACCTGCAGGAAAACAGGGGCAGTGGTTTGGTGATCTCTGGGCCTGGACCTGCACCCCCTATACGGCCTATCCGGGATTCAAACCTCACTCAGGCACCATCGGAGAATACAACGGCAAATTCATGTCGAATCAGATGGTTTTGAAGGGGGGAAGTTGCGCCACCCCGGTCGGGCACACCCGGGCCAGCTATCGGAATTTTTTCTATCCCAATGAGCGCTGGATGTTTTCAGGCTTGCGACTGGCAGAGGATGCACAATGAGCAAGACCATCACCTTCCACGATTACCAACCACAGATACAAAGCTTGAAGAGCGCGGTCATAGCTGGCCTCTCCAAGGCTGACAAGGCGATCCCCCCCAAGTATTTCTATGACCAACGCGGCTCTGAACTCTTTTCAGAAATCTGCGAACAACCCGAGTATTATCCACCCACCGTTGAGCGCGCCATTCTGCGCAACAACTCGGAGGAGATCTCCGAGTTAACGGGCACCGATCGACTGGTGTTAGAGCCCGGCGCTGGATCTGCCACAAAAATACGGCTCCTGCTGGAGCCGCTCCAGCCCTCCGCTTACTTACCCATGGATATCTCTTGTGAATATCTACGCTATTCCGCTGCCGAGATCGTGGATGACTTCCCCTGGTTACCGGTACATGCTGTGTGCGTCGATTTCACCCACTCGATCCCCCTCCCCGAGGCCGCACCGAAGCGCCATAAGCTGGCCTTTTTCCCGGGCTCCAGTATTGGCAATTTCACCCCGAAAGAGGCATGCCATTTTCTGGATATGGTGCGAGAAACAATCAAACCAGGCGGCATGCTACTGATCGGTGTGGATACCAAAAAGTCTACCGATATTCTGAATGCCGCCTATAACGATGCAGCAGGCATGACCGCTGCCTTCAATTTAAATCTGCTCCACCGAATACGCGATGAAGCCGAAGCTGACTGTGACCCGGAGAACTTCGAACATCAGGCATTTTATAATCAGGAGCGGGGGCGAATTGAGATGCACCTGATCAGTCGATGCCGACAGACCCTGCATCTCAACGGCAATGAATTCTTATTAGAGAAAGGCGAATCCATCCACACAGAAAACTCGTACAAATATTCGCCTGAGGAATTTATTGCATTGGCCAGCCAGGCCGGACTGCACCTTGTGAAACACTGGCTTGATGAGGAGGCGCTGTTCGCCGTCTATCTACTCAAATCGTAACCCTTAAAACCACTATCTATAATCCGGGCAGTAGTCATCCACCGCGATCACCACAACACCGGGCTCCTGCCATTCACCATTTCTTTGATCAAACAATTCTTTGAATATTGCCATCATCAGCTGTTTGATCAGCACCCTATACATTACAAATACAGGTTATGAAATGATATCTACCCCGTGGGCAACACTGGGTTTTCACCTTTACATTTCCAAGGAAAATTGGTCACACTGCGGCTGAAACGCTACAGGAGACCCCATGATTGAAGGCATTGTTCAGTTCGCGCGACATTATCTGATCGCCGACATCCCACCACTCACTTCGCTGGTGCGGGCCAAGTCGGCACTCGGCTCCCTGTTGGGTCTGTTTATGGCAGGTCTATTGTTACTGGCCTTTCCGGCTGGAGGGCTAACCCTCATCGCTCCGATGGGAGCCACCGCGATCATCCTCTTCACACTGTCACACAGCCCCCTTGCTCAACCCTGGCCGATACTGGGTGGCTACCTGGTCGCCACACTGTCGGCGCTACTGGCTACTGCGGTTACTGATCATTTTCTTGTGGCCGCGGTACTCGCGGTTGGCGCCACGGCATGGCTGATGCTCCGTCTACGCTGTATGCATCCACCCGGCGGGGCACTTGCCCTCTTCATCGTTGCTGACGGCACTCATTCATTGACCGCAGCACTGGAACTGACCGAAGTGGTGATCGCTAACGCCCTGGCACTTCTACTGGCCGCCTGGGCACTCAACAATCTACTGTTGGGGCAACGCTACCCACAGTGTCGCCCAGAAACATCCGCCAACTTGCACAACACTACCGACCGAAACCCAACTGAACGCGCCGGTCTGACACACGAAGACCTGGAGCAGGCCATCCAGGGCCTCGGTACATTTGTTGATATCCAGGAGCGCGATTTAGTGCGTATCTATAATCACGCCGTCGACAACGCCTTCGAGCGCCACATGGCAGTCACCTGCGGCGATGTCATGGCACGCGATACCGTTTCGATACAGTTTGGTACTGAGCTGGAGGAGGCCTGGAACCTTCTGCGAAAACACAAGATCAAGGCGCTGCCGGTGGTCGACAGTTTTCAGCGTATCATCGGTATCGTCACCGTGGCCG
>JAPHUG010000205.1 GCA_026197195.1 Sedimenticola sp. | reverse complement strand
CCCGCATCCAACTTGTGATTAAGCCCACTACTCGCAAAAATAAATTCATCACCTAATTCACGATCAACCACACCCAACACAATCAGGTCATATCGACTGGAGAGCCTCAGATCGCCCAACATCTGACCATCCATAAATGAGCCTTTGGCTACAGTGATCTCTGCCAGATTCAGATAATCCTGACCATAAACAACCTTCTCTATCGTCTCTGCAATCAAGGGGCGTTTAATCATGTCATAAACCTTTCGCCCACTGATTTCGTAGGGATCGATCACCTTACTGGCTCCGGCGGCCTTTAATTTCCGGGCGGAATCACTCGACTGGGTCAGTGATATCACCTTGATATCAGGATCGATCGATTTAGCAGAGATGGTCAGGAATACATTTTCCGAATCCTCTTCAAAAAACGCGAATATCACCCCCACACCACGACCTATACCCAACGCCATAAGTTCATCATCATCTGAATAATTGGCCAGCTGGGTATTAAATCCACGTGATGCCATTTTCGCTAAAGCAGCGTCATCGCTGGAGACCAGCAGAAGATCCCAGTCGCGCTCCTTTAGCTGCATTGCTACGGCAGAACTCAGCGAGTTACTGCCAAAGATGATGACGCTATCCCGCATGCTATAGCCCCCCACTCTCCAGGCGATCTTTAAAGTGAGTAATGCTGTACTCATGGCCGATAAGTACCAACAGATCATTGTCACTCAGGATGAATCCAGCCTTTGGATTAAAGTGGATGCGTTTCCATTTAAGATCATAGGCAATCGTATCGTCATCCGGATCTCGATCCAGATGGCTGATCACACCAAACAGAATCAGCTTGTAACCGGCAAAATCCACTTCACTGATTGAACGCCCCTCTAGGCATGAGGCCGAACCAATCGCCACAGTCTCTAAACTAATGCCATTCTGGCCAGACAAAATACCGTGGATCGCCTCAAATGCGACGGGTTGACCAATATACTCTCCCGCTATGGCCCCCACTGCCTTGAAAGGCGCTACCGTATGGTTTGCACCGGCCTGATACAGCTTTCGGATTGAGGCCTTGTTGTTTGCCCGGGAGATTATCTGGATATCCGGATTGAGATCACGGGCCGTCAAGGTGATATAGACATTCACGACATCACTACCGGTGAGGCACAGTATTCGCTCAGCGCGCTCTTGTATACCCGACTGAATCAATAGCTCACCATCTTCTGCATTACCCTGAATACCGAGGTACCCGAGTCGCTTCGCATATTCAATGGTTTCAGCATCAGGATCAATCACCACAAACCGCTCTTTGCTCGCTGCCAGCCGCTCCGCGACCACCTGGCCCACACGACCAAACCCACAGATGATAATGTGCTTGGTTTTATGTTTTTCCAGCTCGGCAAAGACCCGGTTATCTCTGAGTTCACTCATTTTTTCAGTAAAGGCAGAGACAATCACCGATGTGGTAAATGAGATCACCCCGATGCCACAAATAATCAGCACCAGGGTTATCATGCGGCCTTCGGTGGTCATGGGGGTAATATCACCATAACCTACCGTGGATATCGTCACGACGGCCCAGTAGACGCCATCAAAAAAGTGTTCAATCTCTCCCCCTTCACCCCGCGCCTCAAAGAAATAGATGGCTGAGGCCGCTGTGAAAACCACAAAAGTAAGGAAGATACCCAGGGTATAGAATTCAAAGCGCTTTTCGGTCAGCACCTTGACGAATTCATTAATACTGCGGGCATAGCGAAACAGCTTGAAAAGACGGAACAGAAGGAAAATACGCAGAAAACGGAGGGGCCGATAGCTGGGAATAATCGCCAGAAGATCAATAACCGCCAGGGGCGTGGTCATATACTCCCACTTTTTCTGCAAGACCTCTTTAAATGGGGGGAAAAGCGAAAAGGGCTGATCTACAAACTGGGCGCGCTCGTAGTGCTCTATAAAAATCGTATGACTATCGTTATAGATCCAGAGCCTTAGCAGGTATTCGGTAAGAAAGATCGCCACGGCGCAGAGTTCAAATACCTGGCCGGGAAACCCCAGATCCTCTTTCACT
>JAPHUG010000118.1 GCA_026197195.1 Sedimenticola sp. | reverse complement strand
GCCGGGTGCTGTCGCATTGGTGTGCTTACAGGCAGCCGTGCAGGTCTGACAACCGACACAACGGTTGATGTCTGCGACCATGACATAGCGGGTCATTTAGCCTCTCCAATCTTCTTAATCTTTACTCTGGCCAAGTCAGCACCCGAGCCACTGGAGTCGGTTAGATCCAGCAACATGGGTACCAGTGAATTCATACTTGGTACATCAAAATCTTTTGCAAAGGGGGTGGCCCAGTGATCGAACTGGCCCATCAGCATCAGGGTGTCAGGGCGTATGCCCTCGCGGGTCACCAGAATGCCTCGAGTTGCACTGAGGGGTGAGGTGATCTCGACCCGGTCGCCATCTTTCAACCCCAGTTTATGGGCCCGCCCGGTATTCATCACCAGACCGCCATGGGTGCCGATGTTTTTTGATACTTCACGAATCATCTGGATCGAGACATTACCGCCCCAGGCGTACTGCATGCTACGAGAGGTGACTAACCAGAAAGGGTAGTCACTGATATCAACGCCGAAGTTACGCTCCAGTGCACCTTCCCAAACCGCCTGAAAATCCATCATGTCCGGCAGGGCTTCATACTCTTCCAGCTGTTCATCCCACCAGCTAATACCCTTCTCATGCAGACGTCTTCCCAGTTGAACGCCGACCCGCTTCAGGGTCTCCTGATAGGGCAGCTCATAACGCACACCTTCATCTTCCATCTTCGCAGTGAGATACCACTTGATGCGGGGGAAATCCGTTAGCCGGTAACCCTTCTCCTTGTAGTAGTCCAGGCCCTGCTGCTCTTTTCCGTCTGTGATCTCCGCACTGGCGGCCTTGCAGTTGGCGTCCCAGATGGTTTCAACATCATGCTCCTGATTCACATCGAGGCTGAAGTCGTACTTATCTGTTTTGAGGGGTACACCAGCGGCACCGCGATTGAGCGCCTTGTTGTATTGCTCCAGTACATTGCAGCGTTTGGCCAGTTCGGTACTGATCCAGGTGAAATCACGGGTATCACCTTGTGGTTCTGTTACCGGTTGGCGCAGGGCGAAGCCCTGATGATCCCAGAACTGTTCAATAAATTTGGTGCCGCCGACACGGATTAACTGTAACCCTTCCAGGTCAGTCCTGTCCGGTAACAGGATATCGGCCATGTGATTGGTCTCATCTCGCGTATAGGCAAAGCAGACCGTAAACGGAAAACTGGCGATGGTATTGGTGATCTGTTCAGTATCCCAGAAGGAGATGGCCGGGTTGGTCCGGTAGACAAACCAGAGGTCAGGCTTGGTGGCTTGAGGCCAATGATCCGGGCCTTTGTCCTGTTGCATCCAGGCCAGGTGTGTTGGACCCAATGCCTGACTCCAGGCGGAATTACCAACCAGAGGCACCAGGGTGCGATTGGCGTTGCGGACATCGGGCGTGGCCAACCAGTTCTCTTTATCAGTGGGGTTCATCGGATAGGCGAGGAAGCCATCTTCCGACAGCCGGACACTGTCATTACGATCAGATGCCGGACGATTGATTCTTACCGTGGTGCCGATAGTGCCACCGGGTACTTCCAGTGCACCCACCAAAACCGCCAGCATGGTTCTGGCCCAGCAGCAGTGATAACCGCCCCAGCCGTTGTTGACTGTTTTTCCTAACGTGACGGCAACCGGGCGCAAGGGCATGGTGCGGCCATCAACTTCAATAGTCTCACCAACCTTGGCGTGATCCAGATATTCCAGAGCAATGCGTCGAATGACCTTGTTGTCCACATCACAAACACGTGACGCCCATAACGGCGTGAACGGTTTCATGTGTTCAATCAGTTTCTCAAAGGCCGTTGAGACTTTAATGTTCTGGTGCTCCCACTGATCATCATCGGCACCCAGTTCTATGCCGCTCAATACAAACTGACCTTCCAGTGCCGGTTCAATGTCGGCGGTATCAAAGGGTACGGCTTGTTTGCTTTTCAGGTCATAGACCAGCGGCTTTTTTGTTTCTGGATCGCGCAAGTAATAACCGTTGGGAGCAACCAGATAGGGTGACCCGGTACGATCCCGTAAGAAAACGTTATCGAGCCGATCCCGCTGTTCATGCAGCAAGACATGAATCAGGGCGTACATGAAGGCCGGATCAGTTTTCGGTTTGATCGGCACCCACTCAGAGGAGGCCGCGCCTGACTGTGACAGATGGGGCTCAACCTGCACCCGTTTGACGCCGCGGTCACGGGCATCGGCATGACGCCGTACGCCACAGACACCACCCGAGGCTTCGATGTTCATGCCGAAGGAGATGATGTAGTCGCACTTGGGTGTGTCGGGGGCAACGATAAAGGCGCGATGCCAGAGTTCACCGTAAAGATGTTCAG
>JAPHUG010000501.1 GCA_026197195.1 Sedimenticola sp. | reverse complement strand
CTTCACCTTCACATAGGCCTGCTGTGCCGCCTGCAGCGCCACCATCTGGCTCTCAAAACGGGCAATGGCCTCAGCATAATCGAGGTCCTGCTCTTCTGATCGGTGTTTTACAAGGGTCAATTTAAGATCCTCATTCACCGTCTGCTGCTCTTCTATCGCGTTGAGCCGACCACCTACCGTGGTCCTGACATCAATAATATTGTCCAGAGAGAGCTGCACATCCGTGATGTAACGATCAACCGAATTGCCTGCCTCCAGCTCTGTTGCCAGCAGATCCAGGGTCTCAAAGATACTGCGTTTTGATGTGACAGGGGCAGTGGTGGCATTGGATAAGCCCGTATTTGCCGTCGTCGCGGTGCCGGAAATGGCCACTGTGACTCCGGTACCACCCACCGCCGTCAGTGTCAGCGTAGTGGCTGTGGCATTCGCGGCGGTTACACCCGTTTGGTCTGAAATGGCATTGATCGCGTTGAGTAGCTGTGTCACTCGATCAGTTGGATTAGCTGCCAGTGGCAAAGCACCTATGCTGATAGCGCCATTGCCGTTTCCCCCATCAATGGTGATATCACCCGCCGTGATGGCCGCCGGCGCAGGATCTGTCGGTGCAAGGGTACTGACTGTTGTAATGGGCCCTGTGGCTACATTCATGAAGGTATCAAAGCCATTATCACCATCGGCCACTGTTCGGTCAGAGGCAATCTGCAGCTCCCGCTGCCCACTATCCCCATTGTAGGTGTAGACGCCCGCACTGTAGGAGAAGGGACGCGTACCACTCTGATAACCGGAGAAGACGTACTCACCGCCACTATCCCTGGCGTTGGCCATGGAGAAGACCTGATCTCTTAACTGCCTGATCTCAACGGCAATGGCCGTCTTATCGGTCTGTGAAAGGACATCATTATTGCCTTGCACGGTCAGCTCCCTGACCCGCTGTAGCAGGTTGGTTACACCCGTTAATGAACCCTCTTCCGTCTCCAGGCGGGATGTAAGCCTATCGATATTGCTCTGATATTGAGACAGGGTATCCACCGCCCCATTCAGCCCCATTACCCGGGCCGCACTAGCCGGATCATCGGAAGGAACCAGGACACGTCGACCGGTCGATAACTGCAGCTGGGTTTCACTCACATTGCTCTGCTGTCGGAGCATGGCGCTGAGACTTCGCTCTGTCACCATTTGGGTGGAAATACGAATCATGATTACCTCCTGACCGCACCGATCAGTGTGTCAAACAGCGTGCCGGCCACTGAGATCACCTGAGCCGCCGCCTGGTAGGCCTGCTGATATTTGATCAGGTTAGCCGCTTCCTCATCCAGGTTAACACCACTAATCGACTGCAGGGTATTCTGGTGCCGCTCACGCAAGCCATCTGTTGCATTAAAATTCACCTCAGCCTGATGGGTTTTTGAACCCACGTCAGAAACCAACTGACTGTAGGCCTCCTGAAACGTGGCGGTCTCAAGTCCACCACCGGTCTGCCCCAACAGGGTGTCTGTCGATTGCAGATCAGCCAGTTTGAGGGCATTGCGGTTATCACCCACACCACCGCTGTTGTTTTCAATAACAAAACGATCACCCGCCGCCGGGGTACCGGTCATAGTGAAACTCATGCCGCCATAGGCCGCAAAGGTAAAGGTCGCCCCATTACTCTGGGTGGCCGGGTCATAGGCAATCGTACCACCTGGCCCACCCGTAACGGTGAAGCCAGGGCCACCCAGGTGTGCGGTGGCACCCCACTGCAAAGTGATGGTGGCGGGGCCTGCCAGAGGCAGATTGGTGGTATTGCTATAATCCGGCTGGGTAATATCACCCGTCCCCTGATTGGGTCCGCCGCCAGAATTGGTAGACTGTTCGGCCCGTATCGGCCCCGCGGCAGCCAACTTTCTAGGATCGGTTATCGACAGAGTGAGGTTGTTCGCCGCATAGCGTGTCGGTTGAATCAGGTAGCGGTCACCCGCTGTAGCCGCTGCGGAGATACTTACAGTAATACCGTCAATCTCTGTGGTGGTATAGGGATAGGTGCCCCCCGTATTGATATTGGTTACCTGACCATCCGAAAGGCGAGTCATGGTGTACTGATTGGCGACCGTGGTAGCGCGTAGCTCATAATCGCTGGCCGTCAGATTTCCGGTATCCACAAAAGCCGCCGTCACCACGGCAGCACTGGCATTATTGGCATTATCCAAAACACTCACACTGTGTGGAGCGAACATCTGACCACCAAAACTGCCATCCAGATCCAACCCCTGCTGATGCTGGGTGTTGATCCGGTCTGTCATACCAATAGCCACCAACCCCAACTGATTCATAGAGGGTTTGAGAATCTGCTCGCGAAAATTGATCAGGCCACTCAGTTCACCTCCTGAGAGTTGGTCAGTGATCACCTGAGTACCTGAAACATTCGTGAAGGCGATATCACGTTGACTGAGGTCGCTGCTGCTGTTGACAGAAGTGAGTGTGGCATTAGTGCCCCCCATAACCAGCGCCTGCCCCTTGCCGATAAAGACATTCCAGGCCCCGTTATCCTGGGGTACTACAGAGATATTGACCAGCTTCGAGAGATCACTCAACAGGACTTCTCTCTGGTCCAGCAAATCATTGGGTGTACCACCACCCGCTGCTCCCACCGCTTCGATAATACCCTGATTCACCCGGGCAATAGACTGGGCAAGCCCCGTTATTTCACTGGCGAGGTCGCTCATCTCCTGATTGAGCTGGTTATTCATGTCGGTGAATTGTCGATTGAGATCGTGGTAACGATTCACCATGGCCCCGCCTTCGGATAACACGACCTGACGGGTTGATATTGACGCAGGGTCATCCGCCATCACCTGCATGGCGTCAAAAAAGTCTTGAATAGCGGGGTCTAAACCGATGTTGGCATCGGCCAGAATATTATCCACCCGACTGGCATGGCTGTGATAATTCTCCATTTCAGAAGCGGTTGTCTGCGCTGATCTTAACTGGGTGGCGATAAAGTCATCATACATACGCTGTATTTCGACCACTTTCACACCCGAGCCAAGATAGCCCACGCCGGTCAGTTGTGGCGGCTGTGTGGCCAGGTTGACACGCTGACGGCTGTACCCTTCGGTATCCGAATTGGCAATATTATGCCCGGTCGTTGTCAGCGAACGCTGAAACGAGAGCAGTGCCGAAGTACCTATATTGAGTATGCCCGCCATCTCTCTATCCTGATCGTTTTTTGATACTCCCAGCTCAGATTAACCATGCCGTAAACGCCTTCTGCGTTATATCGGCTGATTCTCTTCGAGCTTGAGCTTCTCCAGGGCACGGGTCATCTCCGCACCATTCATTACTGCATTGATTTTATTCGCATATTCCGGATCTGTGGCATAGCCGGCACGTTGCAACGCTGTGAAGTAGGACGCACTATCAGTGGTTGATTCCAGTGCCTTCTCATAGCGCGGATTGGACTGAAGAAAATCCACGTAATCGTGAAAACTGTCACGCAGTGACTCGTAGGAACGGAAATAGGCCCGTCGCTTCACAGCCGCCCCCTGCTCATATTCCAGCGTATTCACACTTACCCGATCGCCATCCCAGCGTTTATCCGCCTTGATACCGAACAGGTTATTGGCAGGTGTCCCATCAGGGGTCCGAATCAGATGCTTACCCCAACCGGTTTCAAGAGCCGCCTGGGCTAACAGTGCATGGGGTTTCAGGCCAAGCACTCCCGCCGCCTCGGTCGCCCACGGTAGTAGATGCTCTACAAATTCATCAGGACTCCACTGTTTGGGATCAACCTGAGCAGAGGCTTCTGTCATTGACTTAGCCTCGGTCGCACCCAAATCAATATCACTCTCATCGTTTGGCTCGGGTGCCTGATAGAGCCTTAATGCCATCGCCATGCGCTGATAATCTTCAATGGATTTCACAGGCATCGTTGGCTTGGCATCTTCACTTGCTTCTGCCCCACCCAGCTGTCGCTTGATCACATCAGCCAAACCCATGCCGCCACTTTCTGAGAGATGGATGGCAAGTTGCTGATCATACATATCCCGGTAGAAGAGGCTTTGATCATTGTCCATCAAGCCTTCACCCAGGCCCGCCTGCCGCATACTTTTCAGCATCTGCTGAACAAACAGAGATTCAAACTGACGCGCCACCTCATCCAACGAACCTGACGCATCCGTCGAGGCGCGCGCCTTGAGCGCGGTTAACCCCTCCATGCTGGTATAGATTGAGGCATTGGGCATATCCATTAGATAACAACCAGTTCCGCTTTCAATGCACCCGCCTGTTTCAAGGCTTCAAGAATGGCCACCAGATCCGAGGGTGCCGCACCCACCTGATTGACAGCACGCACCACCTCGTTCAATGAGACACCGGGATTAAACAGGAACATTCGGCTCCCCCCTTCCGCCACATTGAGATCTGAACGGGGGACAACTGCAGTGGTGCCACCGGAGAGGGCATCCGGCTGGGATACTTCGGTATTCTCACTGATAGTCACTGTCAGGCTGCCGTGTGATACCGCTGCCGGTGAAACCTGCACCTGATTACTGATCACCACCGTACCGGTACGAGAATTGACGATTACCTTGGCCGCTGTTTCACCCGGGTTTACCGGCAAGTTCTCTACCAGTGAAACAAAGGTGACACGCTGCCCAGGGTCTGAAGGTGAATTGACCCTTATAGAGGTCGCATCTATCGCCTTGGCCATACCAGGGCCAATCGCCGTATTGATTGCATCCACCACCCGCTTGGCTGTGGTGAAATCACCCTCGTGCAGATTCAGCGTCAGGAAATTCCCCTGATGAAAACCAGAGGCGACTGTGCGCTCAACCGTCGCGCCATTCGGTATACGGCCGACACTGGGAATGTTAATGGTAATACTGGAACCATCTGCACCCGAGGCACTCAAGCCGCCCACGACCAGATTACCCTGAGCGATGGCATACACCTTTCCATCGGCACCTTTCAGCGGCGACATCAACAATGTACCGCCTCGCAGGCTCTTCGCATCACCGATTGAAGATACGGTGATATCG
>JAPHUG010000251.1 GCA_026197195.1 Sedimenticola sp. | reverse complement strand
ATTTTGATTTCCCACTTTTTCTTGTCATTGCTACTGCTATTACAGGGTTCATATGGCTGATCGATGCCCTTTTTTTTGCCAAAAAACGTCGCCAGCCGTCGCCAAAGGGTGAAAAGACAAAAGAGCCATTGCTGGTTGAGTATTCGCGCTCATTTTTCCCCGTCATTCTAGCAGTACTGGTTTTACGCTCGTTTGTAGTGGAACCTTTTCGAATCCCCTCCGGTTCTATGATGCCGACACTGCTGGTGGGTGATTTTATTCTGGTGAATAAGTTCTCATACGGCATACGCCTTCCCGTGCTGAATAAAAAAGTGATCGAGATTGATCAGCCTAAACGAGGGGATGTGTTTGTATTCAAGTATCCGCAAAATCCTCGGGTGGACTATATTAAAAGGGTAGTAGGCGTCCCGGGAGATGTCATCAGTTATGGCAACAAGACGCTCTATGTAAATGGTGAGGCACAGTCTCAGCAGCATATCAGTGTCTATACGGGGATAGGCAGTGGCGTCAGGGAGACGGGGGCGCTAAACAACCTGGAACAACTTGGCGATGTGGAACATGAGATCCTGATCAACCCCATGGCCCCGGATTTTGGCTATGGTTGTCAGGTTCTGATGCGAGGTCCATTGACCGTACCTGATGGCCACTATTTTGCCATGGGAGATAATCGGGACAATAGTAACGACAGTCGTTGCTGGGGCTTGGTGCCTGAAAACCTGCTGGTTGGTAAGGCGTTTGCCATATGGATGAACTGGGACTCAAATCGGCCAGACTTTCCGATTACCTGGGAACGCCTCGGTAATGGCATTAAGTAATTAATCAAAAGTAACAACCGAAATAACAAACAGGGGGGAGCGATGTACGGATTACATTCAAAACAAAAAGGTATGACACTCACCGGTTGGATGACAGTAGTTGCACTGGTGATCTTTTTTGCTCTTCTGGGTATGCGGATTGTCCCTATCTACCTAGAAAATCTTACGGTCAAAGATGTGGTTGAAGCGTTGGAAGAGGAGCCGTTGATTACCAAACGCTCTACCCGTGAAGTGAAATTGATGATCATGAAAAGACTGGATATCAATGGAGTCTATGACTTGAAAGATGAACATGTCTCTGTGAAAAAGAGTCCTGGTGTCATGACTATCGATATTAACTACACGGTGCAGAAAAAGCTGGTTGGCAATATGGAGTTGCTGATTACTTTTGCCGAACATAAAGAGCTGGTATCAAATTGAGAGAACCGTTAGAACGTTTGTGCCGTACCATTGGCTATGAATTTAACAACCCTGGTTTGGCCGATACCGCACTAACGCATCGCAGTGCGGGCAGTATTAATAATGAACGTCTCGAATTCCTGGGTGATGCCATTCTTGGGTTTGTCATTGCGGATTACCTGTTTGCGCAGTTTCCTGAAGCGGCTGAAGGTGAGTTGAGCCGTCTTAGAGCGACCCTTGTTAAAGGTGATTCGTTAGCTCACATTGCCAGAGAGCTTGATCTGGGGAAATTTCTCAATCTGGGGCCGGGTGAACTGAGAAGCGGTGGCCATTCCAGAGGCTCAATACTGGCGGATGCCCTGGAGGCCTTGTTAGCTGCGATCTACCTTGATGGGGGCTATGAAAAGGCAAGAGAGATCATCCTCAAGCTGTTTGATACCAAACTCACAGGCCTCTCGAAAAAGTCCCAACTGAAAGACCCTAAAACCCGTCTGCAAGAGATGCTGCAGTCCAAAAAGCTCCCCCTTCCGGTATACACTATAGTCAGTATAACGGGTGAGCAGCACGATCAGTGCTTTACCGTTAGCTGTGAAGTAACTCAACTGGATCTGGTGACCGAGGGGCAGGGCACCAGTCGACGTAAAGCTGAGCAGGATGCTGCCAATCAATTTCTGAGGCAACTCGATAATGTCTGATGTACAAAACGGCCGCTGTGGATATTGCGCCATCGTAGGGCGACCCAATGTGGGTAAATCCACTTTACTCAATCGATTGATCGGACAAAAACTGGCCATTACCTCCCATAAGCCCCAGACAACCCGGCACAGTATCTTGGGGGTAAAAACCACGGATGAGGGTCAGATTATCTATGTCGATACACCCGGCATTCACAAACGTGGCGATCATGCAATGAATCGCTATCTGAATCGCACGGCACGCTCAGCGTTGGCTGATGTCGATATGATTCTTTTTGTTGTAGAGGCATTACGTTGGACGGAAGAAGATCAGGCGGTGCTGGAAACAATTGCTCGTCTTGAAATTCCCGTCCTGCTACTGGTGAACAAGATTGACACCATAAAAAATAAAGAGGAACTTCTGCCGTTCCTGGAAGAGACTGCCGGGCGTTTTAAGTTTGATTCAGTGATCCCCCTGTCTGCTCGAAAGGGTGACAATATAGCGCCTTTGGAAAAACAGGTGTTGGCAGGAATGCCGGAAGGGATCGCCTATTTTCCAGAAGATCAGTTGACCGATAGGTCTGAACGCTTTTTTGCTGCTGAATTGATCAGGGAACAGTTGACCCAGCGTTACGCAAAAGAGATACCCTATGCGCTGACAGTGGAGATAGAAAAATTCGAAGAAGAGGGTAATCTTTATCGAATTCATGGGCTAATTTGGGTTGAGCGAGAGGGTCAGAAGAATATTATCATCGGATCCAAGGGCGAAGCCCTGAAAGCCGTGGGTACCCAGGCAAGGATAGAGATGGAAAAGTTCTTTGATAAAAAAGTTTTTTTGCAACTTTGGGTCAAGGTTAAAAAGAGCTGGTCGAGTGATGAGAGTGCACTTTCACGTTTGGGCTACAGTGATTGAACCAGGCAGGAACAAACCACCTCTCATTAGCTTACCTGTTACATCGCAGGCCCTATTCCAACAGCAGTCTGTTGGTTGAGTGTTTTACCGAAGCACAGGGTCGTTTCCCCGCCATTGCTAAGGGTGTAAAGGGGCGTGGTAAGACAGGCCCCTCGTTGCTTCAACCTTTTGTCCCTTTACAGATCGGTTGGAGTGGCAAAGGAGAGGTGAAGAGCCTGACACTTTATGAGCAGGCTGGGCGTGCCCAACCACTCAATGGAACGCCACTGTATTGTGGTTTCTATCTGAATGAGCTGTTGATGCGACTGCTTCAACGCAATGATCCCCATGAGCATCTCTTCCATCTCTATGCCGCTCAACTTCATCACCTTTCAGCGAAGGGGGTCGATGAGGCTGAGTTACGTTATTTTGAATTGGATCTGTTAAATGAATTGGGCTATGGCGTTGATTTAGAGACAGATACCGAAGCCCAATGTCCGATAGATGTTGATGGCACTTACCGCTTTATACCTGAACGTGGTTTAGTCGCGACAGACGGGGATGGGGAGTATGCCATCAGTGGCCAGACACTGTTATCATTAGCGAGTCGACGGTTGATATTGCCTGTACAGCTGCGCGAAGCACGTTTTTTGCTCAGAACCCTACTTGGGTTTTACCTAGGTGATAAGCCATTGAAAAGCAGAGAACTCTTCCGTCACACCCATCAGCGACAGTGAACACAGAAGCTTAATTACAAACAAACAGCGTGAATCTGAACATGAAAAAATTACTCGGCGTCAATATTGATCACATTGCTACACTGAGACAGCAACGCGGAACTCGTTATCCCGAACCCATTCAAGCGGCTCTCATTGCTGAACAGGCGGGTGCTGATTTAATCACCGTTCACTTACGTGAGGATCGCCGACATATACAAGATCGTGATGTTGAGCTGTTAATTAATACCCTGCAGACCCGTATGAATCTTGAAATGGCGGCCACGGGGGAGATGTTGGCGATCGCTAAAAAAATAAGCCCAACAGATTGTTGTATTGTCCCTGAGCGTCGTCAAGAGTTGACCACGGAAGGGGGGCTGGATGTAGCTGGGAATAAGGATTATTTGCGCGATTACTGCTCAGAACTAAAAGTAGCTGGCATAAAAGTGTCACTGTTTATTGATGCGGATGAAAAACAGTTGGATGCCTGTCGGGAAATAGATGTTCCGGCGGTTGAGATTCACACCGGCCATTATGCCGATGCGGCACCGGGTCATTTACGTACCGAAGCCTTACACCGGATACAAAAGGCGGTTGAATATGGCGCCGATATTGGACTTCAAATCAATGCCGGCCATGGGCTCGATTATCACAATGTGGAACCGATTGCGTCTATTCCCATGATTCAGGAGCTGAATATCGGCCACTCCATTATCTCCAGGGCCGTGATTACTGGCCTGGATGCCGCCGTTAGAGAAATGAAAAGACTTTTACTGTTATCTCGTTAAAACAATGGGATAGGTGTTTGTTGTCTACAGGATGAAGGGCCATGCACAGGGAGTCTACGAGCTGATTTAAGCTGCACAGCATCTGGTCGCTATAACTATAACCTGCCATTGCAATGAATGAGAATCGCTGCTATTACAGGTAGTGGAAACAGTAACCTGTTTCCTGTTAGGTGGGTAATAAGAGATTAGATTGTGTCGTGAAATCCCTTGATCAGCAGATTACGGCGTTTGTAAAGCAACCAATAGGCGTATTGGTTCTGCTTGGTCTCTTGATTTGGACAGCCCTGGTTGGTTACTCATTAGATTGGAATATTACCAACCTGAAGAATGAAAAGAATGAGCTGGCAATTAGCGAGGCCCGTGGAAACTGGAACAAAGATCAGGCGTTTAGACACTGGGCCAGCAAACATGGTGGTGTTTATGTCCGGCCTAATGAAAGAACCCCCCCCAATCCCTACCTGAGCCACCTCAAAGACAGGGATCTGGTGACCCAGGATGGGGTTGAACTCACACTAATGAACCCAGCCTATATGCTTCGACAAATGACGTCCGAATTTGAGGACAGTTATGGGGTCAAGGGCAAAATAACAGGCAAGGTTACTCTCAATCCCATTAACAAAGCAGATGAATGGGAACGACGTGCGCTCGATCTTTTTGAGTCTTCAAAATTGCCAGAAGTAGTCGAGCGCGCCACTATAGATGGACAGCCCTACCTGCGCTATATGAAGCCAATGTACATGACCAAAGGGTGTGAAAAGTGTCATGGGTTCCTTGGTTTCAAAGAGGGGGACTTGAGAGGTGGCGTCAGTGTATCCATACCCATGTCACACTATCTTGAGGCAGCGGAAGAGACCATTCATACAATGGTCATCACCCATAGTGCGGTGTGGGTTGTTGGTGTGCTGGGAATATTCGGGTTTGCTGTATATGCCACTCATAGACAAGCTGAACAAGTCAGTCTGCTTGAAAAGCTTGAACACAGTGCGCTTTACGATTCACTGACCGCACTGCCAAACCGTTTTCTTTTTGATGACCGTCTAAGCGTAACCATTGCCAAACAAAAACGTAACAAGAAACACCAGTATGCGGTCTGCTTTGTGGATCTGGATAGATTCAAGAATCTTAATGACAGCTATGGTCACTCCATAGGTGATGAATTACTTAAAGAGATGGCCGCCCGGTTTAAAGCCATCTTAAGGCCATCGGATACGGTGGCAAGAATGGGAGGGGATGAATTCACCTTTCTCATAGAGGATATCGCTAATCCAAGAGAGGTTTCGCTGATCGCCAATAGAATTCTGGAGACGGTAAAAGAACCCTTTATCCTGGCTGGATACCAGCTTCAGATCGATGCCAGCATCGGTATCTGTTACGGAGATGTCAAATACCAAAAAGCTGAAGATATCCTACGTGACGCGGATATTGCCATGTACCGGGCCAAGGCGCTTGGCAAGGGACGGGTAGATATTTTTGAGCCTGAGATGCATGCCCAGGTTGAAAAAACCACGCGTATTGAGCATGACCTGCACTCAGTGCTTAACCGCAATGAATTGTCGATCCATTACCAGCCTATTGTTGATATTAAATCAAAAACGGTAAGCGGGTTCGAGGCATTGCTACGCTGGAATCATCCTGAGTTCGGCAATATTCCACCGGATGAATTTATTTCGATCGCAGAGAGTTCTGATGTGATTCATCAGATAGGCGAGTGGGTATTGCTGACGGCTTGTCAACAAATAGCGCAATGGAATGCTGACTTTAAGTCTCCAACAGCGTTTTTTGTTTCGGTTAATCTTTCTGCGCGACAAGTGAGCCATTCAAAAATTATACATACTGTTCGGGATATTCTTGAAAGTATAGGTTTTGACCCAGAGAAGTTGCATTGTGAAGTGACAGAGACCCTGCTTATCACCGACCAGGAGACAACCCAAGAGAATATGGCCGGTCTCAAACGGCTGGGTGTGATGTTGAGTGCGGATGATTTTGGCAAAGGTTATAGTTCATTAACTTACCTTCAGAATTTCAGTTTTCATATCATGAAAATTGATAAAGACTTCGTCCAAACAATGGGGACCGGTGGAAAAGGGAAGCGACTGGTTGGTTCACTGGTGAAGCTGGCTAATGACTTCGATCTTTCGGTCACTGCGGAAGGTGTAGAGACCCAACAACAATTGGATCTATTGTTAGATATGGATTGCCGTTTTGCTCAGGGGTATTATCTTTGTCCCCCGCAACCAGCAGATAAGATCAGTGCATTATTAGAGGCTGGTGGGCATCACTCTCTACAAAAGCTTCAATTACATAATCCTTACTTGAAAAATGTCAGTTGAATTATTCGGATGACGTATCTTCAAGTAGTGCCATGATAGACTTGATGTCCAGGTGTTGTTCGGCGGCATCTGCAAGTTTATCAATATCAGCTTCGCGCAAGGCCCTGTAGTCGGGTGTCTGAGGTACCTCAAGTCCAGCCCATTCAAGTAAGGCGTTACAGGCGGACGGGGATTCAAAAAGGCCATGTAGGTATGTGCCAGCTATTTGATTATCTTCGCTTATAGCGCCATCCGTGCCACTATCGGTAAATACCAGAGGGCGATTGAGCCCATAACCTTGAGTCATTCCCATATGGATTTCATAGCCTGTAACCGGTGCTGAGTTTATTGCCAGATGCCCAGTCACCAGTCGTAGCTGCTTCTCTTTCTCAAGGGTTGTCTCAACATTCAGAAGACCAAGGCCTGATTGACTACCTGGCGCCCCCTCAATACCCGATGGGTCATGAATAAACTGCCCCAACATCTGAAAACCTCCACAGATACCCAGTACCTTTCCTCCATAACGAAGGTGTCTTTTGATAATCTTCTCCCATTCACTTTTTCGAAGATAAGCAAGATCGGCCTGGACACTTTTGGAGCCGGGAAGAATAATCAAATCCGCATCAGGTACCGGTTCACCCGGTCCAACCCAGGTTACTTCAACTTGTGGATGTAGTGAGAGTGGATCAAGGTCTGTGTGATTGCTGGTGCGCTGTAACCAGGGTATAACCACACGAAGTGGTTTATCGATGGTGGGCTTTATGCCTGAATCCGTCAGGCTGTCTTCAGCTTCCAGGTGCAATCCCGGTAGGTAAGGCAGGACACCAAAAACGGCTTTTTGTGTCTGTTCTTCCAACCAGTCAAGACCTGGTTGGAGAATACTAAGGTCACCCCGAAATTTATTGATAATGAAACCTTTTATACGATTCTGCTCTGAAGGTGACAATAGATTGAGGGTGCCTACAAGATGGGCAAACACACCGCCTTTATCTATATCTGCAACCAATATCACGGGACAGTCTACGGCCTCTGCAAACCCCATGTTGGCCACGTCATTATCACGCAAATTGATCTCAGCCGGACTGCCTGCACCCTCTACAAGGATGGCGTCAAACTGATGGCATAGACGTTGATGTGATTCAAGAATAGCGGGTAATACCCTCGGTTTATATTCATGATAACCCCAGGCTTCCATATTATTCTTTGCCGGTTTTCCCTGCACAATAACCTGACATCCTGTATCCGTATTTGGTTTGAGTAAGACCGGATTCATATCCGTATGGGGTTCAACACCTGCGGCCTGTGCCTGCACGGCCTGGGCGCGTCCTATTTCCCCCCCCTCGGGGGTCACTGCGCTGTTGAGCGCCATGTTTTGAGGCTTGAAAGGAGCGACAGAAATCCCTTTCCGATAGAAAATGCGGCAGAGTGCTGCCACAAGCGTACTCTTGCCAGCATCTGAGGTGGTTCCTTGAACCATTAGCGTTTTATTTCTTGTCATGATGACCGTTATTGTTCGTAGTTCTAGCGTTTAATAAGGATGCTTTAACGGGTGGTATTGTGCAGCGAAAAGCTGTGGGAGTGCTAAGCTTCATTTAAGTGGGAAAGATGATATCACACTCATTATTGATGCGACTCTTTTGCTGTAGGGAGAAGGTAGTATGCATAAAATAGCCATAATTGGGGCTGGACGAATTGGTGCATCCATTGCCAAATTGCTACATAACAGTGGCGACTACTCGATTGTCATCGCTGATCAGAGTCGCCATGTCCTTGAGGCGGCCAGGTTACCTCGTGATATGGTCACAAAAGAGTTAACAATAACCGATGCAGATGCCCTTGGTTCAACCATTCAGGGGTGCAAAGCGGTTGTATCGGCCTGTGGGTATGATGTGAATCCTATTATTGCAGAGGCGGCAGCCAGAGCTGGGATCAGCTATTTTGATTTAACAGAAGACATAGCTACTACCAACCGTATTAAACAGATTGCCGAACAGGCGGTAGCGGGTCAGGTTTTTGTGCCACAGTGTGGTTTGGCGCCAGGCTTTATTGGCATTGTGGGTTTTCATATGGCGCAGCAGTTTGAGCAATTGGATCATCTTAAACTGCGAGTGGGGGCACTACCGGAGTTTCCAACTAATAACTTGATGTATAACCTCACCTGGTCTACCCAAGGTCTGATCAATGAGTACTGCAACCCTTGCCATGCTATTCGTGCAGGGCGCTATGTTGAACTGACACCTTTGGAAGGACTTGAAACATTTTCACTGGATGGCACGTCCTATGAGGCCTTCAACACCTCTGGTGGCTTGGGGACACTGTGTGAAACGTTGCAGGGGCAGGTTTCTGATCTCACTTATAAAACGATACGTTATAAAGGGCATCAGTACCTGATGAATTTTCTGATCAATGACCTTAAGCTGGGTGAACAGCGGGAGCTTTTGAAGCAGATCTTTGAAAAGGCGCTGGCTGTCACACGGCAGGATGTTGTTTTGATCCTGGTGACAGCAACCGGCCTCATCGATGGTAAATTCATACAGATGACAGATAGCCGAAAAATCTATCATCGGGATATTAACGGTGAATATTGGGGTGCCATTCAAATCACCACCGCCTCTGGACTCTGTACCTTGCTGGATCTCTATTTTGAGAAAAAGCTACCCGAAAAAGGATATGTTAAACAAGAGCAGGTCTGTTTTTCTGACTTTATGAATAATCGCTTTGCCGACTGTTTTAAAATGGATTAATTAGAGGCAATGGCTAATAATTGGGTGATAACTAAATGAATAATCAGCTACTAAGTCAGCTCGCTATCCACACCTCTATAAACTCAACTGATGTGCCTGCCGTCATGGGGGGCGGCGTCCGTCTGAAAGGGGGTGGGGCAGCGTTCAAGGTGGTGAGTCCGATTGATGGTAATACCCTTGCTGACTTAACGATGGCATCGGCTGATCAGACCGATCAGGTGATCACACAAGCCTGTGAGGCTTTTTTAACAACCCGAAAAATACCGGCACCCCGGCGGGGTGATTTTGTGCGCGTGCTGGGCAATCTGTTTCGTCAACAGAAACAACAGTTGGCTGAATTGATCACACTGGAGTGTGGCAAGATACTTCAAGAATCCCTCGGCGAAGTACAGGAGGTGATTGATATCTGTGACTTTGCTGTGGGGCTCTCTCGTCAATTGCATGGTTTAACCATTGTCAGTGAACGCCCTGATCACAGAATGATGGAACAGTGGCACCCCCTGGGACCCGTGGTAGTGATCAGTGCCTTTAATTTCCCGATGGCCGTCTGGGCCTGGAATACCATGTTGGCTATTGTCTGTGGTGACTCGGTTATCTGGAAACCCTCTGAGAAGGCGCCGCTGTGTGCGCTGGCTTGTCAAAACCTGGTTGACCAGACAGTACGCCAATTCTCCGATTTCCCTGCAGCTGTTTCGCAGGTTGTTGTGGGTGATCATTCTATTGGTGCACAACTGACGCGGGATCCTCGTATACCCTTAGTCTCTGCCACAGGCTCTGTGCCGATGGGAAAGAAAGTGGCTATGGATGTGGGTGCCCGATTGGGCCGTTCCCTGCTGGAACTGGGTGGCAATAATGCCATGATCGTCTCTGCCTCAGCAGAAATTGAATTGGCACTGCGAGCGATTGTTTTTTCTGCCGTAGGCACCTGTGGTCAGCGTTGTACCACACTCAGGCGCTTGATTGTTCATGAATCGATTGCTGATGATCTGCTCTCCAGACTAAAGGTGACCTTTGGTCGGCT
>JAPHUG010000290.1 GCA_026197195.1 Sedimenticola sp. | reverse complement strand
CAGACGTATCTTGTGTACTCATTTTAAAGTCCTCCGGATTATTAATAGTTCGCGCTCGTCTCGACCCAAGACCCCAGCCAACTCCAGATGCATCATAGCCAGGGTGTTACGAGTCGAATTCCATCTGAACACAGATTTGGGAATCCTCCCCAGGCGACCGCGCTTCATTCTGCATGATTTGGGCCAGGAAATACAATTACTTGTTAATTCATAAACATAATCAATGGGTGGTTGTTTTAGTCATCCCCCGTCTGGGCTGAGTTGTTACGACAGGTAGCGGAACTGTGGGGGAGGTGTGCTGAGGTTTGTTACCTTAGGTAACGACGGGTTTTTTATCCGCGGGGTCGTGATCCGGTATGTAGGGTTGTTCTTGTGGCTGGTTTATACTCCCAGCCATGAATAGTTTTCTGAATAACACGTTGGCACTGGCACTGGATTCGGCACCCTGGTTACTGTTTGGTCTGGTGGCGGCAGGCATCATCCAGGCCTGGCTGCCGATCTCACTGGTTGGGCGCACGCTGGGTGGTCGTGGGGTGCTGCCGGTGGTCAAAGCGGCTATTGTCGGTGCACCTCTCCCACTCTGCTCCTGTAGCACCCTGCCGGCGGCGATCGCTCTGCGGCGTGCCGGGGCCTCGAAGGCCTCCACGACCTCTTTTCTGATAGCGACGCCTGAAACCGGAGTGGATTCAGTGGCGCTCTCTTGGGTCTTGCTTGGGCCGCTCATGGCGCTGTTAAGACCGCTGTCGGCCATCCTGTCGGCCGTAACAGCCGGTTTGTTAGTGGGCTATGTCGAGACAAAAGAGGCACAAACGAGTCAGCAGCCTGCATCGATAGCTGCGTTGGCACCGGTATCTGAAGGGGGCTGCTGCAGTCAGGCCTCGCTGACAGATAAGCCAGAGGTTCAGAGCGGCTGGCTACGGACCACCGACGGGCTGCGTTATGCCTTTACCGATCTGCTGGATGATCTGGCCTTGTGGCTGCTTGTTGGGTTGCTGGCCGCTGGCCTGGTTGTCACACTGGTGCCGCCTAACCTGCTGAGTGGCTGGGGTAGCGGGCTTTTGGCCATGCTCCTGATGATGCTGATTTCAGTGCCGATGTATGTCTGTGCCACCGCCAGCACGCCGTTGGCCCACGCCATGCTGTTCGCCGGGGTGTCACCAGGAACCGTACTGGTTTTCTTGCTCGCAGGACCCGCCAGCAATCTGGCAGGATTGATGTTGGTACGTCGTGAGCTGGGTAGTCAGGCGCTGTATGCCTATCTGTTTGGGGTCGGGGGTGTTAGCATCCTGCTCGGTCTGGCGCTGGATAGTGCGTTGGCGATGACTGGGTTTGATCTTTTGGCGGGTTTGGCGCATGTGGGGCAGGAGGCCTATGAGCTGCCGCTGGTCTTCTCTATGCTGAGCCTGATTACCCTGTTGGTGTTGGCTGTTCGACCACTGCGGCGTTACCTGATACGTGGCAAGGTCAAAGCCGATGGCGGTTGTTGTGGTTAATCGCAATAAAACGTCACGCAACTACAGGCTATTCCCACTCTCTGTTCGTGTAGGAAACAATGGCGGATACAACACATTTTGATTCGGTAGCGGCCTACCAGGCTGCGTTTGTTGCTGGCTTGAAAGAGATGCTGCAGGGCTATGATGAGCTTGGCGTCTTTATTCTGGTTTTGGCCAATGCCATGATTGATCAGGAGATGTGGGACGCACTCTCGGAGCCGTTGCAGCAGAAGTTTGACCGACTCTCCTCGTTTCATGCCGGTTCGTTGGATGATGCCAAGGATGACAGGCAGGTGTTTCAGCAGCTGGTGCAGCTGGGATTTGATAATATCCGGCCCATTCAGATACGTCATGCAGGTCCCTGGGAGTTGCAATTCAATCCGTTGCGGGCCCTGCGTCCGGCCCGGATGATGCAGCGCCGGTTAACAGGGATCGCCTCTCCCTTTAATCCGGATGAGTTTCACTTCGCCAAACCGTTTCTGCGCAAGGAGACCTTCTGGCGTGGCAACCTGGCGGGTCGCAATGCCTCGCTGTTATATAATAAATTCCCCTTTATCAGGCTCTTGGGGCTGTTAGTGCCGGAGCCTCGCGAGGGACGCCCGCAGTATCTTCAGCAAGCGGATCATGCCTACTGCTGGCACCTTCTGGAGCAGTTGTCCCAGGCACTGCCGGGTATTGGGCTGGGGTATAACAGTTTTGGTGCCTACGCTTCAGTGAATCATCTCCATTTTCACCTGTTTGTACGGGATCAACCGTTGCCGATCACTGCTGATTGCTGGGTACATAACGGAGGCGACAAGCCTTACCCGGCAAATTGCACAAGGTTCACTTCCTCTGCAGAAGCGTGGCGCTTTATTCAAGAGCTGCATGGCAACAAAATACCCTATAGCCTGCTGCTCTATCCTGGCAGCCTGTATTGCCTGCCCCGACTACAGCAGGGCGAGCGGGAACTGCCGGTCTGGAGTGGTGGCTATGGT
>JAPHUG010000086.1 GCA_026197195.1 Sedimenticola sp. | reverse complement strand
GGATGCCGCTGGCTGGTATGACGGGGACTACTACTCCGGCATGTCCGATTTCTTCTTCCAGGTGGTGTTCGTTGCTACCGCCATGTCTATTGTCTCCGGTGCGGTGGCTGAGCGCATGAAGCTCTGGAGCTTCCTGATGTTTGCCGTCGTTATGACCGGCTTCATCTACCCCATGCAGGGTTACTGGAAGTGGGGCGGTGGTTTCCTGGATGGTCTGGGTTTCCAGGACTTTGCCGGCTCCGGTGTGGTTCATCTGGCGGGTGCATCTGCTGCTTTGGCTGGTGTATTACTGCTGGGAGCGCGTAAAGGTAAGTACGGTCCTGATGGTCAGATTCGGGCTATACCTGGTGCCAACATGCCGCTGGCCACGCTCGGTACCTTTATCTTGTGGATGGGCTGGTTCGGGTTTAATGGTGGATCAGAGCTGATCCTTTCGAATGTCGGTGAGGCTAACTCGGTTGCGGCGGTGTTTGTGAACACTAATGCGGCAGCCGCCGGTGGTGTGGTAGCCGCCCTGCTGACCGCTCGTGCCATCTTCGGTAAGGCGGATCTGACCATGACCTTGAACGGCGCATTGGCCGGTCTTGTAGCGATTACGGCAGAGCCGCTGGCTCCAAGTCCCATCTGGGCGACGGCTGTTGGTGTGATTGGTGGTGTCCTGGTGGTATTCGCCATCCTGTCACTGGATAAACTGAAGATTGATGATCCTGTGGGTGCAATCTCAGTCCATGGTGTAGTCGGTATGTGGGGCCTGCTGGCAGTGCCTTTCTCCAATGGCGATGCTACCTTCGGTGCTCAGATTACCGGCCTGCTGGTGATCTTTGGCTGGACATTCGCAGCCAGCTTCCTGGTCTGGATGATCCTCAAGGTCACGGTCGGTATCCGTGTCTCTGAACAGGAAGAGTACGAAGGTGTGGATATCAGTGAGTGTGGCCTGGAAGCCTATCCGGAGTTTGTCGGATCACGCGGCTCTGGTCTCTAAGATATAACGAGGTTATATCGCAAAGGGCGCCCTGGTGGCGCCCTTTTTAATTTTAATGCTGAAACATTGTGCGCATATCCGTAGAATCAGGGCTTTACTCTGATTCCTATTGTGGCGCGAATGACCGGCAAAGATAGAAAAAAAATAGCCTGCCCGGTTGGCGAAAGCCGATGTGAGCATATCGATACCCTGTTGATACTGCAGGAAGAGAAGGCAGCGCTTTCCGAGCTGGTCTTGACCGATCCGTTGACACGGCTGTTTAACTACCGTCATTTTAGTCAGTCACTGGAACAGGAGCTGGAGCGTACCCACCGAACCGGACACCCCACGGCCCTGATCATGATGGATCTGGATCACTTTAAGCGGGTCAATGATCAGTGGGGCCACGAGGCGGGGAATCAGGTGCTTCGCCAGATAGCGGAGCTGATGGTTTCCCTGCTGCGCAAGATTGACGTGCCCTGCCGCTATGGGGGAGAGGAGTTTGCGTTAATATTGCCGGGGACACCGCTTCCCCGAGCTATCAATGCGGCCAATCGTCTACGAGAAGTCATTGAGGCGACACCGATAGAGGTCGATGGAGGCCCCCTGTTTATTACGGCCAGCATGGGGGTGGGCGTCTACCGGCGGGAGAGTCACTTTTCTGCCGAGGCCTTCGTGAAACAGGTGGATAACCTGTTGTATGAGGCAAAAGCCGCTGGCCGAAACCGGGTGGCTCATCCCGATCTCGAGAGCCTGAAACCAAAAGGTCAGGTGGGTGCAGAAGAGAAGGCGGCACTTTACCGTTCGGATTAGCCTGGCAGGGATTGTTCAACCAGGAGGGTAGCCAAGAGAATGAACAGGATTAACAGATATGGATGGCTGGGGCTGCTCCTTGGGCCGCTCTGTGGGTTGCTGTTTTTTTCGATGGCCCAGGCGGCTGTCTACCGCTGGGTGGATGAACAGGGGCGGGTTCAGTATGGCGACCGCCCTCCACTGGATCAGCAATCCGAAGAGCTGAAGATCAAATCGTCCTCCCGTTCCGAACCTGCCGCCGGTCAGCCCACCCAGGGGCAGCGCCAGGAGCTGCGCCAGAAACTACTCGACAGTTACCAGGAAGAGCGTGCAGAGAAGCGTGAGGCCCGGAAAAAACGCGAGGAGCAGGCTGAGCAGAACAAGATGCGCTGTGCCAAGGCAAAAAATCGCCTGCGTGATTATGAAAACTCCAGCGCGTTATATGAGTTGCAACCGGATGGCTCGCGAACCTATCTGAGCAAGGCTGAGTTTGAAGCGACGCTGAAGGAGGCGAGGGAGGCGGTAAAGCGCCTTTGTCCTTCGAATTAGCCGCTAAGAGCAGCCCAATTAGCCCGTTTTTTTTAGTAATTCCCTCTTTAACCCTCTATCTACCAGACCTGCATCGGGTATGATACGGCGACTATTTTTTGCCTTGTAGATGATTATGAAATCAAAGATGCATATCGTTCCCCAGGACTATGGAATCCATCGTTGGGGAGACGGTTTCTTCGGTGTTAACAAGCAGGGACACGTGACTGCCCGGCCCATCCGCGATGGAAAGGTGGAGATTGATCTTTATCGTCTGGCACACGAGGTCAAGAAGGCGGGGCTCGCCTGGCCTGTCCTGGTGCGCTTTACCGATATCCTGCATGAGCGTGTTTCAGCACTCTGTGACAGTTTCCAGAGTGCGATGGAGGAGTTTGAGTACAGCGGGCATTACACCGCCGTCTATCCCATCAAGGTCAATCAGCAGCGCAGCGTGGTTGAAGAGATCCTGGCAAAAAAAGAGGGCCACGTTGGGCTGGAGGCCGGTAGCAAACCGGAGCTCTCAGCCGTCCTGGCCCATGCTCCCGTTGGTGGCGTGATTGTCTGTAACGGTTATAAAGACAGTGAATATATACGGCTTGCCCTGATCGGTCTGAAGATGGGCCACCGGGTCTATATTGTGATTGAAAAGCCGTCCGAGCTGGAGTTGGTATTGGCCGCTTCTGTAGAACTGGGTGTTGAGCCCCTGTTGGGGGTGCGGGTTCGGCTCTCTTCCTCAGGTACCGGTTACTGGCAGGATTCAGGTGGCACCAAGTCCAAGTTCGGGTTGACTGCGATGCAGGTACTCAAGCTGGTCAAGCGCCTGGATTCGGTGGGTAAGCTGGACCGTCTGCAGTTGCTGCATTCCCATATCGGGTCGCAGATTCCCAATCTGCGGGATATTCGGCGTGGCATGGGCGAGGTGGCCCGTTTTTATGCAGAGCTTTGCCACCAGGGTGCGCAAATTAAGGTAGTTGATGTGGGTGGTGGACTGGGTGTGGATTATGAGGGGACCAGTTCCCGTCATGACTGCTCCATGAACTACAGCATGGAAGGCTACTCCCGTGAAGTGGTAAAGGCGATTTCCCGGATCTGTCTGGATGAGGCGTTGCCCCATCCGGATATCTTTAGTGAGTCGGGACGCGCCATGACGGCGCACCATGCCATGCTGATGGTGAATGTGATCGACAGTGATCCCTCACCGGAAACCCTGGATGTTATTGAACTTCCAGAGGATGCCCCGGAGGTGCTGAGTTCACTGGCCGAGCTGGTCGGGTTGGACGACTACTCGGTTTCGGAGCTGTTTCAGGAGGCTCGGCATGGCCTTGAAGAGGCACACGATATGTTTGAGCGGGGTGAGTTGAACCTGCAGCAACGTGCCCTCGCTGAAGGTATTTTCAATACCATCTGTAGTCAGCTGATGCCGCGGTTGAGCAGTAGCTCTCGCCGGCACCGGGATCTCCTGGACCAGTTGAGAGAACAGCTCTCGGATCGACTCTTTTGTAACTTCTCCCTGTTTCAGTCGCTGCCCGACGTCTGGGCAATTGATCAGGTGTTTCCTGTAATGCCCCTGCATCGGCTCAATGAAGAGCCGAAGCGCAGTGCGGTACTGCATGATCTGACCTGTGATTCAGATGGCTGCATAGCGAATTATGTCGATCAGGATGGGGTGGAAAGCACCCTGCCGGTGCATCACCTGATTCCCGGTGAACCCTACCTGCTGGGCATTTTTCTGGTGGGTGCCTACCAGGAGATCCTGGGTGATATGCATAACCTGTTTGGGGACACAGATGCCGTCAACCTGGAGCTGGATGATGCCGGAGGGTATCAACTGACCCAGCCGGAGCAGGGCGATTCGGTTGATGAGCTACTGCGATATGTCCATTTTTCCCCTGAGATTCTGCTGGAAAAGTATCGGGAAAAGATGGCGCTGGCTGGTATCGGGCAAGAGGAGGCGGAAAGCCTCTTCAGCGAACTGGAAGCGGGACTGCGCGGTTATACCTATTTTGAAGAGTAAAGCTGAGTTGTCGCTGTTTGTTGGCTAGGCGAGAGGCTCTTTATTCGGTGAGCGCTTCGGTGCGGTAAACTCGGGCAGCTCATTTGGCGTGGCGGCCTGGGTCTCGCTGGTGTGCCAGAAACCCTGCCGAATCATTTCGGATATCTCATCTGCCGAGATGGGCTTGCTGTAGAGATAGCCCTGCATCTCGTCGCAGTTCTCCTTGCGCAGAAACTGCATCTGTTCTTCCGTTTCAACACCTTCGGCCAGTACCCGCAGGTTCAGGCTGTGGGCCATGGCGATGATGGCGCGACAGATCGCTGTGTCGTTGATATTGCTGGGTAGGTCTTTTACGAAAGATTGGTCGATCTTCAGCAGATCGATTGGCAGTCGTTTCATGTAGCTGAGTGATGAGTAACCGGTGCCAAAATCATCCACGGCCACTTCCAGGCCTATCTCGGCAAAGCGACCCAGTACCTCCTCCATGAATTCGGCATTCTCCATCAAGCTGGTTTCTGTGATCTCCAGTTCAATGCTGTTGCCGCTATGCTGGCAGCGACCGGTAATCGCCTTGACCTTGTCAAAGAACTCCTGCTGTTTGAGTTGCAGGGTGGAGACATTGACGGCAATGCGCAGGCCGGTGATGCCCTGGCTACCCCAGCGAATGGCCTGCTGGGTGGCAATCTTCAGGACACGCTCGCCCAGCTGATGGATCAGGCCGGTGTTCTCGGCAACCCGGATAAAGGTGCCTGGTGAAATCACCCCCATCTCCGGGTCGTTCCAGCGGGCCAAGCCCTCCAGGCCCACAATAGCACCGGTGTGGAGATCAAACTGAGGCTGGTAGAGCAGTTGGATGGTATCGCTCTCAATGGCGCGCCTGAGGGCTGTTTCCACTTCCAGGTTCCAGCGGAACGGCTCACTCATGTTGGAATCAAACAGTTGATAGTTGTTGCCGCCCAACTCCTTGGCACGGTACATAGCGGTATCGGCGAACTTGATCAGGTCATCGACGGTAGAGCCATTATCCGGGAACAACGCGATACCAACACTGGGCGTGAGATAGAGCTCATGCTTATCCAGGCGCATGGGTGACTTGAAGGTGTGGAGGATTTTTTCAGCTACCAGTACGGCGTCAAACTCCTCGCTGATATCCTGCAATATGATCGTGAACTCGTCGCCCCCCAATCGTGCCAGTGTGTCCGTCTGGCGAACGCACTCCTGCATGCGGGTGGCGGCGAGCGTCAGCACCTTGTCACCGGTTGAGTGGCCAAGGGTGTCGTTGATGTTTTTAAAGCGGTCCAGGTCGATAAACAGAAGCCCCAGCAGTCGGTTGTTTCGGCCGGCATACTTGATTGCCTGGTCGAGTCGGTCATTAAAGAGCTGGCGATTAGGAAGGCGGGTCAGGATGTCGTAGTAGGCCAGTCGATGTATCCGGTCCATCACCTGCCTCTGACGGGCAACATCAGAGTAAATGCCAATGAAGTAACTGGGATGACCATTCTCAGCTTCCAGGGCGATGATATTGAGCCACTCGGGGAGAATCG
>JAPHUG010000007.1 GCA_026197195.1 Sedimenticola sp. | reverse complement strand
CTGTCAGACCTCTTTACAAAAAAACTGACTGAGGCGACCACATCTAAGGCAAAGGTGGTTTTCGACTACAGCCTCAACATGCCCGATGGAGAGCATCACTACGATGCCCGCCTTAACACCTTTGGTGACAAGGATGAATTGATCTGCGTTGTGCGTGATATCACTGAACCCTTTCAGATCCAAAGATCCCTCGAAATAAACGAACAGCGCTTCCGCACCATCTTTGAACAGGCGGCCGTTGGGGTTGCTCTGATTGATTCCAAGAGCGGTGAATTCATTCGTATCAATCAATGCTACTGCGACATGGTTGGCTATACCCTTGAGGAGATGTCAAGTGGCAAGACGTTCCATGACATCACACATCCGGATGACCTGGATCGCGATCTAAACAACATGTCACGTTTGGTGGCGGGCAAGATCCGGGAGTTCAGCCTGGAAAAACGCTACCTGCATAAAAATGGAACGATCGTCTGGGTTAATCTCAATGTCTCCCCAACATGGCCACCAGGTGGGGAGCCGACGAATCATATCGCCGTCGCAATTGATATCACCGAACAGAAATTAGTAACCACTGCACTTCATCAGAGTGAAAAACAGTTATTAGAAGCGGAACGTATCGCCCGAATGGGTAATTGGGAACTGGATATTGCTACAGGCCGAGCCCACTGGTCTGACGAAATTCACCAGATCATGGGCACTCACCCAACCATGGAGCCAGGCCCTGATTTACTTTCAACCATGGTAAACCCAGATGACTGGCCTGCGGTGGAGGAGTCGTTGACCGCCGCTATGCAAGGCAAAAAAAAGCATGAGATGGAGTACCGCATTCGCCGCCCGGACGGTGAAGAGCGCTGGCTCTACTGCAAAGCAGAACAAAAACTTGACGTTTCCGGTCGCCCTGAAAAGTTGACGGGTATCGCCCAGGATATAACCGAGAGGAAACGTGCAGAAGCCCTGCAACTTGGGCAACAACAGATACTCGAACTGATATCCCAAAGGAGTAATACACTCAAGCAGATCTGCGAGGCCATCATCCTATTTGCCGAAAAGCAAAACACCGGCCTCCGAGGCTCAATTTTGCTCGTAGAAGAGAACCGTCTTTATCACTGCGCTGCACCGAATATGCCGCAGAAATACAACGCGCTGTTTAACGGTCTGCCGATTGGACCAAGGGTTGGCTCCTGTGGCACAGCCGCCTTCCGTAAGGAGCGCGTCATTGTAAGTGATGTAGCTCACGACCCACTCTGGCTGGACTACCGGGAACTGGGCACGGCGTATGGTTTCAGTGCCTGCTGGTCGGAGCCTATTCAGGATGGCAGTGGAAATGTTACCGGCACCTTCGCACTCTATCGAGAAGAACCTGGTCAGCCCGACGACAACGAGACCCACCTCATTGAAGTTATGGCTCGATTGGCCGGCATTGCTATTGAACGTAACAAGTACGAAAAACAACTGGCCCGCGCAGACAGTGAATGGACTCAGGCCATGGATCAATTTGATGAGGTGATCTATCTGGTCGACATGCAACGCAGGCTACTCAAGGCCAATGCCCCGTTTTACCAGATGATAGGCTCCACCCCGGAACAAAGTATTGGACGCCCTATAACTGAACTCATACACCCTGAAGGTGAAGATGTGGCATGCCCCATATGTCGGGCCCAGGAAGAAAAAACATCAACTGTTGTTGTCATGGAACCAACGGACAGCTTCAACCCCAGCAAACGACCCACCGAGGTTAGTCAGAAACTGGTCTACGACAACAACAACACACCTTCCGGCATGTTGGTCAGCCTGCATGACCTGACCCGCACCCGGCAAACCGAAGAGCGCCTGCGACTGGCAGCCAGTGTATTTGAAAACACGGATGAAGGGGTCATTATCACGGATAATTCCGGCACCATACTTGATGTCAACAGGGCCTTTACGGAGATCATGGGTTACTCACGTAACGAAGTGATCGGTCGGAATCCACGTCTGTTTAAATCCGGGCGTCATGATGAAACATTTTACCGTGACCTCTGGCACTCACTCATCACTATTGGTAGCTGGCGCGGAGAGATGTGGAATCGACGCAAGAGTGGCGAACTGTTCCCTGAATGGCAAACCATTAGTAGTGTTAAAGATAATAATGGCAAGCTAAGTCATTACGTCAGTGTCTTTTCCGACATCACTCAAATCAAAAACTCACAGGAACAATTGGAGCACCTTGGCCACCATGATGCACTAACCGACCTGCCCAATCGATTGCTTTTGAATGAGCGTATGGAGCAGGCAATCAAGCATGCAGAACGGCATGACACACAGCTGGCGCTGATCTTTCTTGACCTCGACAACTTCAAGCATATTAATGACAGCCTCGGCCACCCTGTCGGCGATCAATTACTCCAAAATGTAGCACACAAACTACAGCAGACCGTTCGGCAGGATGATACTGTAGCGCGCATTGGTGGCGATGAATTTGTATTGTTGTTGGAGGATATCGGAAAGGCTGAGAATGCCGGTGTTGCCGCTCAGAAACTGATGGAGGCATTTGACGAACCTTTCCAGTTGCAAGCACAGACCATTCGCATAACAGCGAGCATGGGTATATGTATCTGTCCACAGGATGGTACCGACCCTGCCACATTACTTCGTAATGCCGACTCAGCCATGTACCGGGCAAAGGAAGAAGGTCGCAACACCTACCAGTTTTATACCGAGCAACTGACACGAAACGCCTTCGAGAGGGTGTTACTGGAGAACAATCTCCGCCAGGCAATCGAGCATAATCAGCTCAATCTTCTATACCAACCACAAAAGGATCTGCAAACCGGAGCTATCATTGGAGTGGAAGCACTGATCCGCTGGAACCATCCAGAACTCGGTATGATTTCACCCTCCAAATTCATACCCATGGCTGAAGAGTCTGGCCTGATTCATCTGATTGGCCGCTGGGTTCTCGAAACGGCCTGTAGACAGGGGCAAGTATGGCTGGAGCAGGGTATTGAGTTCGGGCGCATTGCCGTAAACATTGCCGGCCCACAGATCCAGCGTGGCGGCCTGATTACTGAGGTTGTCAATATTTTAGAATCCACACAGCTCCCCAGCAATCGATTGGAGCTGGAAGTCACTGAAGGGTTCATCATGCAGGAGACAGCCTCAGCCATAAACCAGTTGCTTCAATTACGCGAACTGGGCATCACCTTGGCCATCGATGATTTTGGAACCGGTTACTCTTCATTGAGCTATTTGAAAAAGCTACCCATCCATAAGCTCAAGATTGACCAATCCTTTATTCGAGACATACCTGAAGATAAGAATGACATGGCTATTGCAGACGCCATTATCGCCATGGGAAAAAGCTTGGGGCTAACGGTGATAGCAGAGGGTGTGGAGACAGAAGAGCAGGCGGCATTTCTGAAGAAGGCAGGCTGTCAGGAAGTCCAGGGCTATCTCTATAGTCGCCCTATCACACCGGAAAAAGTGTCTGAGTTTTTCTCAGAACAAGACAATTAGCTAGATTTACAAACATGCTCATTAGCCTTTTTCCTGCACATTCAG
>JAPHUG010000219.1 GCA_026197195.1 Sedimenticola sp. | reverse complement strand
TGTGCCTTTGGATCCTCTGCGACTTGGCTCCAACAGCACCCGTACGACCCATCCATACTACATGGCTCGCTGGAACGATCTGTTGAAAGAGCTCGGCATAGACGGCAACATTGAGAACCCTTATTGGGACAAGACGAAAGGGGAAATGGTCGCTGACTGCAAGAATCCCGGACTATTGAAGCAGTTGGCAGCAGAGTCGCTGTCGTGTTCTTCGCCCACCAAGGGTCGATGGAAAGGACACGGAATAGAGCACTGCGGATACTGCTTGCCGTGCCTCATTCGACGTGCTGCGCTGCAGGCCGCATGGGGTGATGCGGGTGATAAGACGACATACACTATATCTGATCTTCGCGCCCATCCATTGGATACTCGAGAGTCTACTGGCAAACAGGTTCGTTCTTTTCAGTATGCGATTGAACGATTAAGAAGCAATCCTCAACTATCTCGGCTTCTAATCCATAAGCCAGGTTCGCTTGCCGACGAAACCGCTCATCTGGATCAGCTTGCAGATGTCTATCGACGCGGCTTGGAAGAGGTCGCGCGACTACTCGCTGGCGTCGAGGTAAAGCCAATCTGATGAGTAATCGTGATCTATTTTCCACAGCTGGTTTAGTGGACTTTCACTGCCATCTTGATTTGTATCCCGATTATCCAGCCGTGATGCAGGAGACTGAGAAGGCCGGCATATTTACGTTAGCGGTGACGACAACGCCTCAGGCGTGGCCTCGGAATCATGAGCTGGCTCAGCGCACGAAGCATGTGCGTGCAGCACTAGGGCTGCATCCCCAGTTGGTCGCTGAGCGTGCGAGTGAAATCAGCCTTTGGGAACGGTATCTTCCCGAAGCGCGCTATATCGGTGAGGTTGGTCTGGATGCGGGTCCACGGTTTTTTAAGTCATTGGATGCACAGAAACGGGTGTTTCAGCGTGTCCTTCAATGCTGTGCCGACGCTGGTGACAAGATTCTTACGGTCCACAGTGTCCGGTCAGTGAAATCAGTTCTTGACCACCTTGAGGCTTTCCTGCCAGCTGACAAAGGAAAAGTAGTGCTTCACTGGTTCACGGGAACGAAGAACGAGGCAAAGAGAGCCCTTGAGCTGGGATGTTATTTTTCAATCAATGCCGCCATGTTTTCCAATGAGCGGCATGCGCCGATGATTCAATCAATTTCATTGGATAGGGTTCTTACGGAAACGGATGGGCCGTTCACGCAAACGGGTGATCGGCAATCGAAGCCATCCGATGTTGCAATTGTTGTCGAGAAACTCGGCCACTTACATCAGTTGCCGACTGAACAGGTGTCAGCGACTGTTCTCAGCAATCTGCGAAATTTGGTGGGCGGCCAGGGATGACGGCTTTCCTCAAGCGGTGAACTTGTTGCTATAGGTTGCTCTGGAGTGATGGAAGCAATCTCACCGCCATCGAAGCCTACCCTTCGGCCTGCAAACGCTCAGAAACCATTCAGGCTCTGCGTCGGCCTTACCCCGCGCTCAGTCATACGGACTGCGAAGATGCGCTGACCTGTGCCTTGGTCGCCAGTCTGTTCGAGGAAAAGCGGAGTGCTCTTATGCCGCCTGAGGCTGACGTTTCTCCAAGCGAGGGTTGGATATGGGTGCCCAAGGATGCTTTTGCTCAGGATGCTGCGTCATAAGACTGCACATAGTGCAGTGGATCTGCTAAGCTCCTGTTTTAGAAAAACAATACTGTTTTCCTAAAAAAGACTAGCGTTGGAATATGTCACAAGGTATTGAAAATAAAGTTATTTCACGGATTTATGGCCGTGGTAGGGGTTGGGCCTTTACCAAGACCGACTTTGTGGCCGAATTTGGCGAGGCTAATATCCACCAGGCGCTTTCCAGCCTGACCAAGGCTGGCAAGATTCGCCGTGTCTGTCGAGGGGTCTACGACTATCCTCGCTATAGCGAGCTACTGGACCGTCAGTTGAGCCCGGATCTCGACCAGGTGGCTCATGCTTTGGCTCGCAAATTCAACTGGCGCATTCAACCTTCCGGCGATGCGGCTCTCAATCTGCTGGGCCTCTCCACCCAGGTTCCGGGGCGTTGGATTTACCTCTCCGACGGTCCAGGCCGTGAGTACGAAATCGGGAATCATTCCCTGGTGTTCAAGAAATCCGCCTTGAAGGATGTGGGTTTCAAATACCGGGAGAGTGGCCTGGTAGTGCAGGCCCTGAAAGCGCTGGGTCGGGAACATGTGGACCAGAAGGTGGTCGAGCGTATCCGCCAGCAGCTGGAGTCCAATGCGTGTGATCGTATCCTCAAGGACACCCGTTCGGTCACTGGCTGGATCTATGAAGCCATCAAACGGATCTGCAAGGAGGCTAACTGATGGACAAGGTTGCCAGGCTTCCTGCGCAGCAACGTAGCGAGTTGTTTTCGGAGACGGCGACGCAGAAGGGCACCACGCCAGCTGTTGTCGAAAAGGACTTTTGGGTTACCTGGGTACTCAACCGGCTGTTCCAGGAACCGGATATCGCGCGGTTGCTGATGTTCAAAGGTGGCACCAGTCTATCGAAAGTTTATAACCTGATTGAACGTTTTTCGGAGGATATCGACCTGGTCCTCGACTGGCGTGTTCTCGGTGGCGATGACCCCTTGGCTGAACGCTCCAAAACCAAACAGGCTCAGTTGAATGCGGCGATCAACGAGCAGGCACAAAAGTACATTGGCGGGGAACTGTTGAGAATGGTCGAGTCTGCACTCGACGGCGTGTGTGACTGTCGTGTAGACGATGATCCATTTGTGATTGATATCAACTACCCCGCGGCCTTTCCTGATGATTACCTCCGTTCCGAAGTGCGCCTGGAAATCGGCCCACTGGCGTCATGGCTGCCTTATGAAGATCGCAGTATCAGCTGTTATGCAGCAGAGGTCTTTCCCGATGTGTTTGAGCAACGAGAATGTGCGGTCAGAGTCATCAAGGCGGAACGCACTTTTTGGGAGAAGGCCACGATTCTGCACCATGAGGCTCATCGCCCCGAGGGAAATGCACAGCCACCTCGCTACTCGCGCCACTATTACGACCTGGCCATGATGACACAGTCACCGGTCAAGGAAAAAGCTTTGGCCGATCCAGAATTACTGGCCAGCGTAGTGGCGTTTAAGCAGCGATTCTATCCCCGCGGTTGGGCCAGATACGACTTGGCGAAGCCAGGTACCCTGGTGCTGGTGCCGGAGGGTCATGTGCTGGCCTCGGTCAGGTCCGATTATCGCGCAATGGAAAACATGATCTTCGGCGAGATGCCGCATATCGATCAGATTCTGGAGGTGCTCCAGACGCTTCAGGAAGAAATCAATGCGTAATACACCGCCATCTGGCTGGATACCAATAATTTTTGAATCGTTTTGACCGGGCGGTGTTGTCGCTTTGCTTGGATAACCTAGCTGTCACTACTCAATCCATCCCACCCTCCGTTCTGACTGCCGGGCTTTGTATTTAGGCAGATAACTTTCTTACCTCACCAGTAACGTAACGCGCTGCGGTGGCAGCGTAATGTCTTGACAGTTGGCCTTGGATGAGTAAGATAGTAATAACTTACTAACTTTATGGCTGGTCATGAAAAAACACCCAAAACACCTATCCGCCGATGAGCGCCGCGCTGCCACGGTTGATGCCGTTGTAGAGCTTGCTGCCGAACAGAATCCGAGTGAGATCACGACGACGGCGATCGCCAAACGCATGGGCGTGACCCAGGGCGCCTTGTTCAAACACTTTCCGACCAAGGACGCCATCCTGCAGGCGGTGATGGAGTTTGTGGCGAACCGTCTGCTCTCCCGAGTGGACAAGGCCGCACGCGCCGCGTCCACGCCGGTCGCAGCCATCGAGGCGATCTTTATGGCCCACATCGAATTCGTCGCTGAGAACCCGGGTGTCCCTCGCATGATGTTCGGAGAGTTGCAGCATGCCAAGCTGACAGCGCCTAAACGCATGGCGCAGACGCTTATTCGTCGATATGGAGAACGTTTGCACGGCCTTATCGAAGGGGGCAAGGCCGCTGGCGAGTTGTCCGCTTCCCTTGACACTGGTGCTGCCGCGACCCTGTTCATCGGCACCATTCAGGGGCTGGTCATGCAGTCAATGCTCGCCGGCGACGTTGAACTGGTACGGAAAGATGCGCCGAGGGTCTTTGCGATCTTTCTTCGCGGCATTCGGAGTAAGCAATGAAGATTCTTCCTTTCCAAGGCCGTACCCTGGCGCTCATCGGCGTTGTCTTACCGTTGCTGGCGCTGTTCATTTACGTTGCGCTGCGCTCCGGACCCCTGGCACCGGTAGCGGTTACTGTTTCCACCGTGGAGGCGAGACCAATCAGCCCCGCACTGTTTGGTGTTGGAACCGTGGAGGCGCGCTTTACCTATCGAATCGGCCCGACCCTTGCCGGGCGGGTAAAAAAACTGGACGTGCATGTCGGTGACCGGGTGCGGAGCGGTCAATTGCTCGGGGAGATGGACCCGGTAGACCTGGATGACAGGGTTCGTGCCCAGGAGGCGGCATTGAAACGTGCGCAGGCGGCTTTGCATGAAGCGGAGGCCCGCCAGGCTCACGCACAGAGCCAGGCAAAGCGCTATGAGCAACTACTGGCTGTGCATACGACGAGTGAAGAGATCGTCGCCACCAAGAAACAGGACTTGAAAATCGCCAATGCGGCGCTGGCAGCCGCCAAGGAGGAGCTTGTACGCGTGCGGGCCGATGGCGCAGCGGTTGTCGCCCAAAGAAACAATATGCGTCTGGTCTCGCCAGTGGATGGACTGGTGGTGGCGCGCGACGCAGACCCTGGTAGTACGGTGGTTGCCGGTCAATCCGTGGTGGAGGTGATCGATCCTCAGAGCCTGTGGATTCACGTGCGTTTCGACCAGGTCAGTGCTACCGGCCTGGCTTCGGGGCTGCCAGCGAAGATCACATTGCGCTCACGCAATGGACAGCGCCTGAAGGGTCGGGTATTGCGGGTCGAACCGCTGGCCGATGCGGTGACCGAGGAGACGCTTGCCAAGGTGGTATTTGATGCGTTGCCTGATCCGTTGCCACCCATCGGTGAACTGGCTGAAGTCACCGTTACCTTGCCCGAACTGCCTGCCATGCCGGTCGTGTCTAACGCGGCTGTTCGAACGGTGGACGACCAACTGGGCGTGTGGCAAGTCCAGGATGGGGCATTGCGTTTCGTGGCTGTGAAGCTTGGTACAGGCGATCTTGATGGTCTGGTACAACTTCGTGAGGGTCTCA
>JAPHUG010000339.1 GCA_026197195.1 Sedimenticola sp. | reverse complement strand
GAGATGATCTGCGCCAAGGGTGAGAATCTGGCCCACCTCCTGGCCTGGTGCATTCAACAGGATATGACTGTGGGGGATCTGCTCCAGATGCCGTTCTATCATCCGGTGATAGAAGAGGCCTTGCAGGCGGCCCTGTATGACCTTTATGCCAAGGTAGATCAGAAAAACAGCAGTCCAATCACCGAACTGAAACCGATTTAATCCCCACAGAAAGCGGGGCCAACTGGCCCCGCTACCCTACTCCTGCGGTAGCCGCTTATAGCGTCCTACCTGGCGACCATCATAGATAAGGATGGCCTGGTCCTGATTATCAACCGCCAGATAAAAGCGCAGGCGTGTCTCGGTGTCCTGTGGCGTCGTGCAGTCCAGCCGCATTTCGGTGCCACTCTTGCCACCCCAGAAACAGTGATGAGAGGCCTCACCATTGGCGGCATTGATCAATTCGGCACGCCCGTCAAAGTGCACAATCACCTTTGATACGGCCCCATTGGTTGGCTCAACCAAACCCCAGTTACCTGAACCGGGATGAGCGGAGCAACCGACCAAACCCAAGCCGACCAGAGCGGCGACAAGTGTCGTTCTGATTTTTACTCTCATAAATCTGTCACTGAATTGGTAGTGTGTGAATGCAACGTTACTGGTCAATAAGCACAGAAAAACGACTGCGGAATAATACTGGCCGCATTATAAAGCAGCCAAGCCCTTATGGGGCAGAATATTACCCTGATCGTCTTGCGCCGGCCGATCAATGACAGATGAGCAGGCTCCGCAAATGTGCCACAATAGCGGCTGAATTAAATCCCGATTGCCTTGAAGCAATCCAACCTACACAGACAATTAAAGAAAGGTTATGGCCCAGTACATCTATACAATGAATCGCGTCGGCAAAGTGGTGCCGCCAAAACGGGTGATTCTTCGTGACATCTCCCTCTCCTTTTTTCCAGGTGCCAAGATTGGCGTACTGGGTCTGAACGGTGCAGGTAAGTCCACCCTGCTGCGGATCATGGCCGGCATTGATACCGATATTGAAGGCGAAGCCCGCCCACAAGCCGGTATTAATGTGGGCTATCTGCCCCAGGAACCGCAACTGGATCCAGCCAAGGATGTACGCGGTAACGTGGAAGAGGCGCTGAGCGATGTGGTTGATGCGCTGGCCGAGCTGGATCAGGTTTATGCCGCCTATGCCGAACCGGATGCCGATTTTGATGCCCTGGCGGCCAAACAGGCCAAGCTGGAAGATCTGATCAATGCCAAAGATGGTCATAATTTGGAGCGTACCCTGGAGATAGCGGCAGATGCCCTGCGTCTCCCCCCCTGGGATGCGGATGTTTCAAAACTATCCGGTGGTGAACGTCGCCGCGTGGCGCTCTGTAAACTGTTGTTATCCAAACCAGACATGCTGTTACTGGACGAACCGACCAACCATCTGGATGCAGAGTCCGTTGCCTGGCTGGAAAGATTCCTGCACGACTATCCCGGCACCGTAGTGGCGGTTACCCATGATCGTTACTTCCTCGACAATGTGGCTGGCTGGATTCTGGAACTGGATCGGGGTCATGGTATTCCCTGGGAAGGAAATTACAGCTCCTGGCTGGAACAGAAAGAGGCCCGCCTGGAGATGGAGCAGAAGCAAGAAGCGGCTCGCATCAAGAGCATGAAGCATGAGTTGGAGTGGGTTCGCTCCAACCCGAAAGGCCGGCATGCCAAGAGCAAGGCACGTCTGGCCCGCTTCGATGAACTGCAGAGCCAGGACTTCCAGAAACGCAACGAGACCAATGAGATCTATATCCCGCCCGGTGAGCGGCTGGGAGATCTGGTGATTGAGGCCAATGGGCTGACCAAGGCCTTCGGCGATAAGCTCCTTTACAGCGACCTCTCCTTTAACCTGCCAAAGGGCGGGATTGTCGGCATTATCGGACCCAATGGTGCGGGTAAAACTACCCTGTTCCGACTACTGACAGGTCAGGAGCAACCAGACGGCGGCGAACTTAAAGTCGGTGAAACCGTGAAAATCTCCTCGGTCGAACAGTCCCGTGAGGCGCTGGATGACAAGAACACCGTCTGGGAAGAGCTTTCAGGTGGCGCGGATATCATCACTATCGGTCGTTATGAGCTTAATTCACGGGCCTATGCCAGCCGCTTCAACTTCAAAGGTACCGATCAGCAGAAGCGGATCGGTGATCTCTCGGGTGGTGAGCGTAACCGGGTGCATCTGGCAAAGACACTGCAACAGGGTGGCAATGTTCTGCTTCTCGATGAGCCGACCAACGATCTGGATGTCGAGACCTTGCGTGCCTTGGAAGAGGCCCTGCTCACCTTCCCAGGTTGTGTGGTAGTGATCTCGCATGACCGCTGGTTCCTGGACCGTATCGCCACCCACATCCTGGCGTTTGAGGGTGACTCCCAGGTGACCTGGTTTGAGGGTAACTATGCGGATTATGAGGCGGATCGTAAACGTCAACTGGGTGCGGAAGCGGATCAGCCACACCGTATCAAGTACAAACCGCTGAACCGTTGATTATGTGAAGGGGTCGGAGTCAAGCCATCTACTGTAGTGAACATAACTTCTTGGCTTGGTTGGCTTGACTCCGACCCCTTTTCTATAGGCAGGTACCATGACTCAGACTGATCAACTGATAGCGCGAGCCGAAGCACTCATTGATCGGCTGGAAGCCGTTTTCTCTCCTTCTGACACCCAGCCAGACTGGAATCATATCGCCTATCG
>JAPHUG010000224.1 GCA_026197195.1 Sedimenticola sp. | reverse complement strand
TCTACCCAAGGTCGAGCTGCTGTTGGAACACATCATTAATCGCACACCCGACTATGACAAAGGTCGTGCCCAGCTCTATCTGGGCATTATGCGATCCCAACTCCCCCCCGCACTGGGCGGTCAGCCTGAAGCAGGCCGTTATCATTTTGAGCAGGCCATTTCCTATTCAGAGGGGCGTGACTTGATGGCGAAAGTGGAGTTTGCCCGACGGTATGCCCGGTTGGTGTTTAACCAGACACTGCATGACCAACTCCTTAACGAGGTGCTGGATGCCCCCACAGAGGCCCCCGACCTCACCCTGAGCAACACGCTCGCCAAACAGCAGGCCGCCGAACTGTTGGCCGATGACTATTTCTAGTCTGCGGGAACCACGAAAAAGTATTAAGCTTAGGGAAAGCCCATAACAATAAACGTCTGGATAGACCATGCTAAAACGCCTGCTCCTCGCTCTCCTTCTGTTGACACCCGCCCTCCAACTTGGCGCTACAACGCTTAAGATCGCCACCCTGGCACCAGACGGAACCCGCTGGATGAAGCTGATGCGGGAGGGGGCCAGTGAGGTTGAGAAAAGAACCGCAGGCCGGGTTAAACTCCGCTTCTATCCAGGCGGCGTGATGGGCAATGATAACAGCGTGCTACGGAAGATTAGGGTGGGACAACTCCACGGCGGCGCTATAACCGCCGGTGGACTCGCCTCGGTTTATCCTGACATCCAGTCTTACAGTCTGCCTTTTCTGTTCCGCTCCTTTGAAGAGGTTGATTATGTTCGTGAGCGGATGGACCCTCTGCTGATCAACGGGCTGCGACGGTCCGGTTTTATCAGCTATGGCATCAGTGAAGGGGGGTTTGCCTACCTGATGTCCCATCTGCCACTGGACAGTGTAGACGCCCTGCAGCAGCAAAAAATATGGAGCCCTGAAGGCGACCGCATCAGCCTGACCGCCTTTCATACCATTGGGATATCACCGGTACCGCTTCCCTTGACCGATGTACTGACCGGCCTGCAGACCGGCCTGATCGATACCGTAGGCTCTTCGCCGATTGGCGCCATTGCCTTACAGTGGCATACCCGCATCAAGCATATTGCGGATATTCCACTCATCTACCTGTATGGCACTCTGGTCATCTCTGAAAAATCGGTAAACAGGCTCCAGCCAAGTGACCGGGTTATTCTGCAAGAGGTTATGGAAAAACAGTTTCAACTGATCAACCAGCAGAACCGTAGCGATAACCTTGGAGCGCGCCAGGCCCTGCAAAGTCAGGGCATCATTTTTCATCAACCGATGAATGGCAATCGGGCGAGCTGGCAACAGTTAATAGACAAGGTCGAGCAGCGCCTTAAACAGGAAAACCCTCTCGACCCCGTCCTGTTCCGACAGATGCAGGAGCACCTGGCCACCATCAGAAAGGGGCAGAACAGATAAATGCAGCCACTCAACCTGCTGAAGATATCCGCCCCTCCCATAAACCAGGAGCAGCTTGAGACACTGATTCAGCATCAGCACATACGCTTGCAGCGTATCATCAGCCCAGCCCATTTTCGCTCTGAACCCTATCTTCAAGCTGAAGACGAATGGGTGCTGGTTTTACAGGGAGAAGGCACCCTGGAGATAGAGGGAAGACCGCTCACACTCAGGGCCGGAGACTCTCTCATGATACCGGCCAATACACCCCATCAGGTTATCAGCACATCCACAGAGCCACACTGCATCTGGCTTACCCTTCACCTAGATGGCGGCCACCCGGCGGTTAGTCCATGATAAAGCTGAAGGGGCTGTTCAGGCTGCTATTAAGAGCCGAAGACCTCCTCCTGAGCCTGTTATTGACCGGTATGATCCTACTGGCAACCAGCCAGATTGTGTTGCGGAACATCTGGGATTACAGCCTCTCCTGGGGTGACCCTTCACTCCGATTGATGGTGCTCTGGATCACCCTGCTGGGTGCAATGGCCGCCACCCGGGAGAACAATCATATACGCATAGATCTGTTATCCCGCTACTTCCCCAAACGGGCCGGCTATGTTGCCCGCCTGGTGACCGACGGCTTTGCCTCACTGGTCTGCGCCCTGCTGGCCTGGCATACACTGCGTTTCGTCCTTTTCGAAAAGGAGGATAATGCCCAGTTCCTTGACCTCCTGCCCATCTGGCCGTTTCAGCTCATCATGCCACTCGGGTTTGGCATCATTGCCTTGCGCTTATTGATTGGGGCCATTACGGGCAAGCAGGGAGAGGCGGTCAGATGATTCTGATTGGACTGGCACTCCTCCTGCTGGCCCTGTTCGGTGCCCCGCTCTTCAGCATTATTGCCGCCAGTGCCATGCTCGGTTTTTATCAAACCGAGATCGATCTTTCCGTGGTGGCGATTGAGTTTTACCGTATCGCCGAGATGCCGGTGCTTCTGGCGATCCCCCTTTTCACTTTTGCCGGTTACCTGTTGAGTGAAAGTGACGCCCCCAAGCGTCTGGTAAGACTCACCCAGGCGCTGCTCGGCTGGATGCCCGGCGGCCTGGCCATTGTCTCACTCATTGCCTGCGCCCTGTTTACCGCCTTTACCGGCGCTTCCGGTGTCACTATCGTCGCACTCGGTGCCCTGCTATACCCGGCCCTGACCCAAGCGGGTTATCGTGAAAACTTCAGCCTCGGTCTGGTGACCACATCCGGCAGTCTCGGTCTGCTGTTTGCACCGGCGCTGCCGCTGATTCTCTATGCGGTCATTGCCCAACAGCTGGGTATTGCGGGCAGCATTACCGTGGATGCGATGTTCCTGGCGGGTATTCTGCCAGGGCTTTTGATGCTGGGTCTGCTGGCCGGCTGGTCGATCTATTCAGGACGCGCCCTGCCGTTGGAACGTTTTTCGACCAGGGAGGCGATCGCCGCTATCAGGCAAGCGGCCTGGGAGCTTCCGCTCCCTGTTGTTGTGCTGGGCGGGATCTACAGTGGCTTCTTCGCCATATCAGAGGCCGCCGCTGTCACGGCCTTCTATGTGTTGGTGGTGGAGGTCTTTATTCTTCGGGAGATCTCGCTTCGCAACCTGCCCACCATCATGCGCAAATCAATGGTGTTGGTGGGTGGAATACTGGTCATTCTGGGTTTGTCGCTGGCCTCAACCAATTACATGATCGACGCGGGGATACCCCGCCAGCTGTTTGATACCATTCAGGAACTGGTTAGCAGCAAACTGACCTTTCTGATACTGCTTAATATCTTTCTGCTCATTCTCGGCACCCTGCTGGATATCTTCTCAGCACTGGTCCTGATGGTGCCGCTACTGCTACCTATTGCCATCGGCTATGGCGTGGATCCGGTTCACCTGGGAATCATTTTTCTGGCTAACATGCAGATCGGTTACTTCACCCCGCCCGTCGGAATGAACCTGTTTATTGCCAGCTACCGTTTTAAAAAACCGGTGATTCAGCTCTATCTGGCCACCTTACCCTGGTTCCTGATTCTGTTGGGCGCGCTACTGATTATCACCTACTGGCCCTGGCTCTCACTCGCCCTGCTAAATCGTTGACGACGCCACCGATCAACGATGTCCCAGCAAGGCATCAAGATGCGCTACCACGCTACGGGCCAGCGAGCCGTGCTCATAGCCACCCTCCAGGGTAGAGACAATACGCCCCTCCGCATACTCATCGGCAATAGCCTTCAACTGGGTGGTCACCCAGTCATAATCCGCTTCCCGTAACCGCAGGTGACTCATATCATCGGCGATATGGGCATCAAAACCGGCCGAAATCATCACTAATTGCGGTTTGAAGTGATGCAGCGCCGGCAGCCAGTGCGCCTCAACCTGTTTTCGGAACTCTTCGCCATTTGTGCCCGCTGGCAGGGTGATATTGACAATATGATCCGTCTCCGTCTCGTGACCGGTAAAGGGGTAGAAGGGGTGCTGGAAGCTGGAACAGAAGAGCACCCGGGGGTCGGTTTCAAATATGTGCGCGGTACCATTACCGTGGTGAACATCAAAATCGATCACCGCCACCCGCTCCAGTCCGTGATTGGCCAGG
>JAPHUG010000480.1 GCA_026197195.1 Sedimenticola sp. | reverse complement strand
CTGATCCTGGTCCAGTCCGGCTTCTGCTGAATAGCGCGAAGTGTCACGAGCGGCGAGGCTGTGCCGGTTATCGTCTGACCTACAGCGATGCCAATCTTTTTGGTGCCGTAGTCAAAGCCCAGTAGTGTACCCATTTTAACTGGTTATTGCTGCTTAGGCATGGCCGGCTTCACCAGACAGCAGGTTGAGATCAATGCCTAGTGCTTTGGCTGCAGCCTCCCAGCGCGCCTCTGCGGGAAGATCAAACAGTACGTTTTCCGGTGCCGGGCCATTCAACCAGGCGTTGGCGCTGATCTCCTGCTCCAGTTGGCCTTCTCCCCAGCCGGCATAACCGAGGGCAATAAGACTCTTTTTGGGCCCCTCTCCATGTGCGATGGCCTGCAAAATATCTCTTGAGGTGGTAATGCTGATGTCGGCTGTTATCTGTAGGGTAGAGTCCCACTGACCGCCCTGAGTGTGCAGTACGAAACCTCGATCTGTCTGCACCGGCCCACCTATATAGATGGCCTGCTCAGCGCTGGGCAGGTTACTGTTACTAATATCCAATTGATCCAGAATGTCATTGAGGCGAAGTCCCGAAGGACGATTGATGACAATACCCATGGCCCCCTCTTCCCCATGTTGGCAGAGGTAGGTGACGGTATGGTGGAAGTTTTCATCCTCCAATCCGGGCATGGCAATCAGAAACTGGTTTGTCAGGTATCCACTGCTGTTCATAGCTATATAGTATCGGTTGCGGGGGGTGTGTCCGCAACCACTAGCCGCTGCTATTTTGAAAAAAGTTGATCGTTATTTCTAAACTGCCAGGTTCGAATGATATCGATGATATCGGTCTCTTTTCGAATCTCGCTGGGGAAGGGTGCGAAGGGTGAGGAAAGTTTGACAATTCTGATGGCGGCATCATCCAGCAGCTTGTGACCGGAGGATTTCCTGATATTGATCGCCTTTACGCTGCCATCGGGGCGTAGGGAGACATGCATGACCAGATTGCCGTAAAGCTTGCGCCGCTTAGCCTCATCTGGGTAGTTGAGGTTACCTACACGCTCCACTTTCCGCCGCCAGGCATCCAGGTAGTTGGCATACTTGTACTCCTGGGTCCTTGCGGAGAGCGTTTTTCTGCGTGGTCGCTTGGCATAGGCGTGGGTCTTACGGTCAAGTTCCGCAGTAAGACGGGCGATCTCTTGTGATGAGCTGGCTAGTAATTGGGCTGCAGTGACTCTCTTTTTAGGTTTTTCAGGTGTTTTTTCAGTCACTGTTTCTACTTTCTTACTATCCGGCTGCTGCTTGGTCAGTACCTTTTTGGGCTGTTTTGCAACGGGCTTAGGTGCCGGTGGCGGTGTCGGCACCGTGGTCTGCACAGGCTCTTCTCTTTGGGGCGGCGTCGGCGGTGCTGCCGCCGTTTTGGGTCTGACCTTCTCTTCCTGGTTGCCGCCACCTTCCTGGCTCGATTGTGCAAGAAAATCGGCCTTGTCAACGGGTTTTGGCTTCTCCTGTTTTTTGGGGTTCTGTACGACCATGATCTCCAGAGTACGGTCTGTCGGCGGGCTTTTTTGTGGCGTCTCCAGGGCAAAGGTGACCCCAAGGATGACCACAGCATGCAGTGTGATCGCTATAAAAAGCGTCAGGCCCATTCGATCAATGGAGGTGATAATGCCAGATCTCTTCATTATTGCCGGGCCGGGTTCTCTGTTTTCTCTTGAGTCAGTGTCGGGCTCAGTTTAATGCGGTAGCGGTTGTCTGTCAGTTCAACGCGTTTTTGCATGGCTGGATTCATATGGATGTTATTCTCACTATCAACCAGCAGTACATAACCCAATCCCATGCGCTTTGCAATTTCAAACCAACCTGAGGGGCCCGCAATAAACAGGGCTGTGGCGGCGGCATCAGCGGTGGTGGCGTCCTGGTGAATGACCGTCACAGATTGTGTGCCCGTCGCAGGATAGCCGGTTCTTGGATCGATAATGTGGTGATAGCGCCTGCCTTCCCAGGTGAAATGGCGCTCGTAATCGCCAGAAGTAAAGATGCTCTCGCTGCCCTGGGTCTGGATAATACCCAGTACCCCCTCGCCACTGGGGTGACGAATGGCAATGCGCCAAGGTTTCCCATTGCGTGAGCCTATAGCCCGTAGATCGCCGCCGGCATTTAAGATCGCATTCTGAACACCCATCTCTTTTAGATGCTCTACGGCCAGGTCGATGCCATACCCTTTGCCAAAGGCGCCAAAGTCCAGTTTTACAGCGGTGTTTGTGCTGCGCATCTGTATCCCCTCAAGCTGCAGGTCGCTCATGCTGGGGGCCTGGGTGATCAGCGTCTGTATCTGCTCAGCTGCCGGTGGGCGGTGGCCTGTAGGGTCGTTTCGGTGAAAACCCCAGGCATCAATCAATTGGCCAATGGCTGGATTGAAAAGACCGTTGCTCTGTTCGGATAAGCTTTTTCCACGCAGAATCAATGGCAGAACCGAGGGTGGAGCCGAGAAGCTGGACCCGGTCTGAATGAGTCGGTTGACGCGCCCGAGAGGACCGGGGTCCCAAGCGTGCCAAGCGTGGTGCATCCGCTTGAAATCGTCTTCAATAATATCGGTTGCTGCTTGAGCCTCTCGCTCTTCAACCCCTGCAATGGTGATGTCAACCAGTGTCCCAAAGGCGAGAAACTTGCCGGTGAAGAGGGGAGGTGTGGTATCGCAGCCTGCCAGCAACAGGGGGATTAGCAGCCAGACAAAGGCCTTGGTGCGGATCATGTGGTCAGTTTCTCTTCAATACAGTCCATGAGCTGTGCGCTGATATTGAGTCCAAATTGACTGTCGAGTTCCCT
>JAPHUG010000074.1 GCA_026197195.1 Sedimenticola sp. | reverse complement strand
GCATTAATCCCGGCAATCACCATATCGGGCTCTTCATCCAGCAGGCCTGTAATGGCCAGATGCACACAGTCAGTCGGCGTACCATCAACCCGGATAAACCCATTGTCAGCCTTTTCAGCACGAATGGGGTATTCAAGGGTAAGCGAGTTGCTGGCCCCACTTCGATTGCGCTCAGGCGCCACCACCGTGATCTCAGCCAGAGCCGACAACTCCTCTGCCAGTATCCTGAGTCCAGGGGCCAGATAGCCATCGTCATTGCTTAATAAAATTTTCATACGAACTCAACGTAACCACTACACCGGATCAAAGACCAAACTATACTGGAATTACTTCAACTACTCGACCTGCAGAAGAGGATTCAGCCGTTATCTATTGATATACTCCCAGCTATCATGAGCGGGGATGATCAGAACAATCAGGATGCATTCGACCAACTTATCCAGCTGGAGCTGGATGACGCAGTCCCGCAGGCCCATGACAAGGTCACACCTTACAAGCCCAAGCTAAAGCCCTTACCCCTACCGCCGAACCCCAAAGTCACCGGAGAGGAGCAACCGGATGATTTTGTCGACTTGAGCCTGGAAACCGGCGAGGAGCTTGAATTTATCAGGCCCGGCATACAAAACCGTCTGTTTCAGGAGCTACGCCGCGGCAGGCTGCCCCCTGAATCCATGCTGGATCTGCATGGCCTGCGCGTTGTTGAGGCACGCAAGGCACTGGCCGGGTTCCTGGCACACGCGATTCGGCACCGCCTCCGGGTTGTACAGATCATTCACGGCAAGGGCTCCCGCTCCCAAGACCAGCAACCCGTTCTTAAACAGAAGATCAATCAATGGTTGCGCCAGCGGGATGAGGTACTGGCCTTCTGCTCTGCGCCACGCTTTGACGGTGGAACCGGTGCAGCCTATGTCCTACTCTCCCGCAAAGGATTCAAGGAAGAGAACTGGCGATAATTCAGGCACTCTCTTAGCACCGTGGTTGCATAGCACCCTTTCGGAAGCGTAAAAGCGATCTCCAGAGAGCCCGCGTCGATCGACCAGCCAAATGAGGAGACGGGTAGCCGCAAGGCGCGTCGTTCCATCTTTAACCCAAACTGCTCAAGACCCTCCCGCCAGAAGCCCTCACTGGCCAGTACATCCTGTTCCAGTTGCGCGACCTCACCCGAAACCAACACCTCCCCTCGCCCCCAGAGTGGACCTGAGGCATGCACATCCATCTGCTGGTGTCTTTCAAGCAGGGTTGGGTCAATCTCTGTCGCCAGGAAATGACTCCGTGTTCCTTCCAGCATCATTCGTTCACCTGCGAGAGGTCTGTTCCAGTTACCCGCACGGACCCTGGCCGCCAGCACCTGATTAAACAGGTACGAACGCACAGCAGACAGATAAAAACCTCGCTTCTGACGTTTGAGTCGTTTCAGCTCTCCATTGAACAAGGCGCGAGCCGATGCCATATTGGAATCATCAACACCAAAGCGCTGCTCACCAAAATAGTTGGGCACCCCCTCGCTGGCTATCGAGCCAAATCGGGATTCGATCTCATCCCGGTCACCTGAGAAGTCGCGTATCACAATCTTGAAACGATTGCCTTTCAACGCCCCTACCCGGAGCTTTCGCCCATGCCGGGTGCTACTCATAACCTGAAATTCATCTGATGCGATACCACCCCAGTCCGGCTCAGACTTGCCAGCCAGGCAGACAGAGAACCACTGCGTGGTGACAGCATGCCGGTCTTTTAATCCCGCGTAGCTGACATCCGCTCTGGAAACGCCGGCGAAACGGGCTAACTGACCTGCGACCCAGTCGGTATTGCTGTCACGCTTCTGTATATGCAAGAGACAATGCTCGCCCTCTCCATCAGGCTCAAAACCGGCTATCTCATCCACCTGAAAATCTTCAGGAACGGAACGGATTACCCCCGATGATTGGGGTGATCCGTATGCAAAAGGGTGATCCCCGCGCGCTTTCTCTGCCACGTCACTCATTCCAAAATTATAAAGGGGGGATTGTAGCCTAACCAGGAGAGGCTGACCGCATATGTTATGCCGGCTCTGGATGAGGTGCAGGATTAATGGGAAGAGACAGGATAAACCGGGCTCCGCTGCCAGGAACCGATTCAACCTTTAGTTCTCCTCCATAGTTTTCAGTAATAATGAAATAGGAGACAGACAATCCCAAACCTGTACCCACGCCAATCGGCTTGGTGGTAAAGAAGGGCTCAAAAATCCGCTTGGCCATGACAGGATCAATACCAGGGCCATTATCCTCAATCTCTATTCTGAACAGGTTATCTTTTGCCTGAAGCCGAATAATAAATTGGGGAGACTCTTTTCTTTGTTTGTTTTCTGCCATCGCCTGAGCGCCATTCTTCAGCAGATTCAGTATCACCTGCTGAATTTGGCTGGCTTCGCAATACACTGACGGGAGATCGGGCGCATACTCCCGGACAATCTTGATTTGGCGAAAATCAAAACTCTGCTCCACACTATAGTCATTTGCAGCCAATTCAAGACAGCGCTGAATCAGTTCCGGCATATCCTGCTGGGTGTTTTTATGACTGCTCTTACGACTGAAGCTCAGCATGTTTTCGACAATCTTGGCGGCACGGTTTCCGGCTTCTCGCACACGCTCCATCATATCGTACACCTTCCGCTCCCGGAGATAACGGGTCACTGCCGCCATTGATGTACCCGACGCCTCGGCCACAGTTTGATTGATGGGCAGGTCGTCTTTCATCCGGTTTTCCATTACCTGAATATTCTGCAGTATACCGGCCAGCGGATTGTTAATCTCATGTGCCATACCGGCGGCCAAGCCACCGATAGAGAGCATTTTTTCCGACTGGATCATCATCTCTTCAATACGTACCCGCTCGGTCACATCATCTATACGAATCACGGCGCCGTCGATACCATTGGTGGTGAGTGGATAGATCGTCAGATCATAGAGTCGCATCTCTCCATCCCGGTCTGATATGACCCGTCGATCATGCGCAGAGACGCCTTTGACAATGGCCCCTTTGATATACGGCATCTCTGGCTCTAATAGGGGATAGACGGAAACCAAGTCCTGACCCAGCGTCTCCTGAGCCGGAAGCCGGGTCATGATCTCAGCCTGATGATTCCACTGTATGACCCGCAATCCAATATCCACACAGATCAAGGCCGAGGGCATGGAGTCCACCACATTACTAAACAGGTTTCGCAGCCGGTTCAGCTCTGCTTCTGCCTCCTCTTGCTGCTGAATATGCAGGCGATACTCAGCGATCACTCGATTACCCGTCGTCACCAACTGACCAATCTCATCATAGTCATGACCTTGTGGCATGCGGAT
>JAPHUG010000294.1 GCA_026197195.1 Sedimenticola sp. | reverse complement strand
TAAAGGCACAGGAGAGAAACATGTCGAAAACTGACCAGTCCGAGGTCAACACGTTGGGCTTTGCATCGACAACCATGGAGCTACAGAAGAATTTCAAGCAGGTAGAAGAGATCATGGCTAATTTTGCCAAATCCTACGAACACATGGATCTTGATCCATTCAACCTGATGAAATCTTCCGCCGAGTGGTACGCCGCCCTGGCAAAAGATCCTCAGAAAGCGATCAACGCCAACATCTCCTTCATGCAGAAATCCATGGAGCTTTATCAGCAGTCTCTGACCAATCTGCTGGGTGGTACCGTTGCCTCCGATCCTGTTATTCAAGAGGATCGGGGCGACCGCCGCTTCAAGCATGAGGGGTGGGCTGATCAACCCGCATTCAATGCGATCAAACAGTCTTACCTGTTAACTTCAAAATGGCTGCGCGATCAGGTTCAGGGGGTTGAGGGACTGGATGAGCATACCGCCGAGAAGGTTGAGTTCTTCACTGAACGCTACCTTGACGCCCTCTCACCCACCAATTTTGCCGCCACCAACCCGGCCGTCATTGAAAAGGTGATCGAGACCAAGGGTGCCAACCTGGTTCACGGCCTGAAGAACATGCTGGAAGACCTGGAAGCCGGTAAAGGTGAGCTGCGTATTCGCATGACAGACACCTCAGCGTTTGAGCTGGGTGAGAATGTGGCAACCACACCGGGTAAAGTGGTTTTCCAGAATCGTATGTTCCAGTTGATTCAGTACACACCTTCAACTGACAAAGCATTGAAGCGCCCGCTTCTGGTCATTCCACCCTGGATCAACAAATACTACATCATGGATCTTCAGCCGAAGAACTCCCTGCTGAACTGGCTGGTAGATCAGGGACACACCGTCTTTGTTGTCTCCTGGGTCAACCCGGATGCCTCTTATGCCGATACGGAGTTCGCCGACTATGTTACCGAAGGTGTGCTAGAAGCGGTCGATGCGGTTGAACGTGCAACGGGCGAATCCGAGATCAACATGATCGGTTACTGCATTGGCGGCTCACTGCTGGCCACCTCCCTCGCTTACATGAAGGCTAAGGGTGATGAGCGGGTCAAAAGTGCTACCTTCTTCACCACCATGCTGGACTTCTCTGATCCCGGCGAACTGGGTGTCTTTATCGACGAAGAGCAGATCTGCGGATTGGAAAAGAAGATGGGCGAAAGCGGCTATCTTGATGGCTCACAGATGGCAGGTACCTTCAACCTGATGCGTGCCAATGATCTGATCTGGTCCTTCTATATCAACAACTACCTGTTGGGTAATGATCCGCGTCCATTTGATCTGCTCTACTGGAACTCGGATTCCACCCGCATGCCTGCCAAGATGCATGCTTGGTATCTGCGTAATCTCTACCTGGAGAATAACCTGTGCAAACCGGGTGGTGTCACCATTAATGGCGTGTCGATTGACATTTCAAAGGTTGATATTCCGGTCTGTTTTGTCTCAGCTGTAGAAGATCACATTGCACCCTGGAAATCGACCTACTCCGGTGCCAAGCTGTTCTCCGGTGATGTTCGCTTTATCCTCGGCGGCTCGGGCCATATTGCCGGCATTATCAACCCACCAGCAGCTGGAAAGTACGGCTACCGTGTGACTGATGAATTGCCCGCTGACCCAGAAGCCTGGGCAGCAGAAGCGCCTGCCAATGAGGGTTCCTGGTGGCCTGAGTGGGATCGCTGGGTAAAAGTACTGGATGCTGAGGAAGTCACCGCACGTAACCCTGGTGACCGTGGCATGACCATTATTGAGAATGCACCGGGCAGCTATGTAAAACGTACGCTGAATGACGTTACGCCGGTACAGCCTGCTGCTGCAACTGCTCCTGCTGCAAAAAAACAGGAGGCTCCCGAAAAAGCCTCAGTACCATCTCAGGCCGCCGCCAATGATGCTGTGGATGATCTCACTGCCATCAAGGGCATTGGACCCAAACTGGCCAAGGTGTTAAATCTGTCAGGCATTGTCAGTTATAGCCAAGTTGCCGAACTGGGTGCTGAAGGCCTTAAGATGCTCCTGGTCGGTATTGATGAGCGTAACAAACGCTACGACACCTCCACTTGGCCCGAGCAGGCCAAAGCACTGATGTCATAAGCAATCAGTGACCCACAAAAAAGCCAAACCAGCCATGGTTTGGCTTTTTTTATGGTTTACGATCAAGAATATTATCTAAGAAAAAAAACGATATTGTTTGTAAAGCAGGGATCATCCTGGCTTCAGTAACATGCTAAAATGCTGCTCAACGGAAGAAAAGTGGTATCTTGGGCTAATCGAATTTCAGAACAGCAGGTTTCCGACTTACTCATGTTCGTAATGGATCAGGAAATACCTAAATCGGCCAACACAGATGTAGTTTTTACTTATATTAGGTCTAACGGCGGCCACTACATATCAATAGACATAGCCCCTGTTGTAATCTGAAGCCAGCACACACAAGCGACGACGGACAGACAGAAATAACTCGACTTCCCTTCTACTTTTTCAACTTCAGAGTCTAGCGTTAGATCGCAGAAAGTGGGTGCACATTGTTTTCAGCATTAAGAAAATCCTTCGCTGGCAAACCTACATTATCTGATATCCAAGCAAATATTCTGGCCGGTTTAACCGTAGGCGTTATTGCGCTGCCGTTATCCATGGCCTTGGCTATCGCAAGCGGCGTCCCTCCACAGCATGGACTATACACGGCTATTGTCGCAGGCATTGTTATTGCCATCAGCGGCGGATCAAAAGTAAATATATCAGGGCCTACCGCTGCGTTTGTCGTTGTGCTATTGCCGATTGTTCAACAATTCGGCATAGGCGGCTTACTCGTTAGTGGCTTTATGGCAGGTATAGTGTTGATACTGATGGGGATAGGTAGGCTTGGAAAACTTATTGAGATTGTTCCTTACCCTGTCGTCATCGGATTTACAGCAGGCATTGGTGTCGTAATAGGCACATTTCAAATCAAGGATTTCCTTGGTCTCAACATAGATACCCTTCATGGAGACTATCTGGATAAACTTTTATTAATTGTACATGCATTACCAACCGTTAACTGGCAGGAGTCCTTAATAGGCGGACTGACTATCGTAACATTGTTAATATGGCCACGATTACGCTCAAAAATACCTGGACACTTAATAGCCCTCCTTTTAGGTTCTTGTACCGCATGGCTACTTAGCCAGTTCAGCCTGGATTATTCTGTAGCAACAATTGGCAGTCGGTTTCACTACGAGATAAATGGCCTAACGGGTAGCGGTATACCCGCAGTTTTGCCCACATTTGAATGGCCATGGAATTTACCTGGTGCAGACGGTAACCCCATCGGCCTAAATTTCGACCTTATCAAGTTGCTATTACCTTCAGCTATCACAATAGCAATACTGGGCTCGCTTGAATCGCTGTTGTGTGCGGTAGTATCCGACGGTATGACAGGAAAGAAACACAATCCAAATGATGAACTTATCGGACAGGGTATTGGTAATATGATTGCCCCGTTGTTTGGGGGAATACCGGCAACAGCCGCCATTGCCAGGACCGCAGCAAACATTAAATCCGGCGGAAGTATGCCGTTAGCATCCGTAGTGCATGGATTGTTTATTCTTGGTTCAATTTTGGCACTTACGCCTTTACTGGCATATATACCCATGGCTTCGATGGCGGCACTATTATTAGTGGTTGCATGGAATATGAGTGAAGCAAAACACTTTCTGCGAACGATTAGAATCGCCCCCAGAGATGATGTCATTGTTCTGATTTTATGTTTTGTACTGACCGTACTATTTGATATGACTATTGCTGTCGCGGTAGGCATGGGGTTGGCGGCAATGTTGTTTATCCGCAGAAGTATCACTCTGACAAGTACAACTAAGATTGATAAAAACCATGAAGCCTTCGGTGATCTTTCCGACAATATTGCAATATATGATATTAACGGATCACTATTTTTCGGTTCCGCTCAAAAGGCACTGAAAAGCATTTCGATGGTTACACCGAATCTTAGAGTTGTCATCCTAGACATGTCGGAAGTGAATATGCTTGATATGAGCGCTATTGTAGCGATGGAGTCGATCAAGGAGAACCTTGCCAGACAACACATAGGCCTCATCATTAATAATTTGCAGCCACGAATGGTACTAAAATTACGCCGTTCAGGTATCAGGTATAAACCTCAAGTAATCCAATTTTCAAAGACATTGACAGACGGCATTGCCATGGCAAACAAAATGCTAAAATAAGCTTATGCACCCGAAAAGAAAACAGATTAAGCGTTGCCGTATAATCATTGTCGATGCAGTTCCTTCATGCCTAAAATATCCTCATGTGGAAATATAACCCGCCTACCACATCAAATCATCCGGCACCTGGAAGTCGGCATAGGGATCGTCTTCATCTGGTGTTGCTGTGACTTCCGCAATAACAATAATAATATGCTCATCGCGTTGTTTAATCTTATCGGCCACACCATTTGGCACTAAAGCATAGCCGCCTGAAAAACGGGCAATGGCCACCTGGCCTTTACTGAGCTGCGACTGGATCTTTTCCGTAACGTAGATCTTTTTTATCTTGCTACCGTCGGTAAAACTGTAGGCAACTTCACCCTCGTCTGTACTGATCTGATTCATTTCGATCAATTGACGGATCTGCGCCTGCAGTGCGCGCTTATCGGCCTCGGCCTTGCGCTGAAGATTGAGTTGTCTGTCCCGTTCAGCCTGGGCCTTCTGTGCCGCCTTGGCAGACTGCTTGGTTTCATCCGTTACCTTGCCATGCCCTTTCTGCGCATTTTTGGTCTGTTGCTTCTTCTCTTTTCGCACCTGGTTGGCTTTTTTCTTGTCTACCAACCCGGCCTTTAGCAGTTGGTCCTGTAGTGAGATCCCCATTCATCCATCCTCGTTATTAAACTAATCTTTATAACATTCAGCCACAGCGCCATTTCGAAACACCATGCACTCACCGGGTTCTATCTTTATCCAGGCTTCATTCTGAGTCAGCGGCTCGGTTGCAATCACAGCCACACGATCTTTGGGTGTTGTGACTTGCTTAAAATCTACTGTTACATCCAGATCTTTTAACTCCGCCTTGTCGAACGGATGCTGCCGTATCAGATAATGAAGATCGGTACTGCAATGCGCGATCAGTATTTCTCCATTGGAGAGCAGAAAGTTGAAGGTCCCCTCTTTGGCAATCTCTTTAGCCTTTTGCCGGATCGCATTACAGATCTTTTCAATGGGCGGGCGTTCAGTAAAGCTCGCCCTGAGATGCTCCAGGAGCACACAGAATGCGCGCTCGCTGTCCGTGGTACCAACCGGCCTGAAACAACCGGTAAACTCAGGATCGTAGC
>JAPHUG010000352.1 GCA_026197195.1 Sedimenticola sp. | reverse complement strand
CTTGAAGAACCGGTAGAGATTTCAGCCAGGCCGGACAATGTGGGTGATACCCGCCTCTCCACAACACTGGAACAGGACGGTCTCAGGATATCCACGGTTGAGCATCTGCTCTCTGCTTTTGCAGGATTGGGTATTGATAACGCCTATGTGGATGTCAGTGCGCCTGAAGTTCCAATTATGGACGGAAGCGCAGGGCCCTTTGTCTTTTTAATCCAGTCGGCTGGTGTTGAAGAGCAGAATGCCCCCAAGCGGTTTATCCGGATCAAGCGTAAAGTCATGGTCAAAGAGGATGACAAATACGCCGCCTTTGAGCACTTTGACGGATTTAAAGTCTCCTTCGGTATCGATTTTAATCACCCGGCCTTTGCCGAGCGCACTAAATCGGCCACGATTGATTTCTCTTCCACCTCATTCGTAAAAGAGGTTAGTCGGGCGCGCACCTTCGGGTTTTTACGCGATATCGAAATGCTGCGTGAGCGTGAACTGGCGCTGGGTGGCAGCATGAGCAATGCCATCGTGGTGGACGACTATCGGGTCCTGAATGAAGACGGTTTGCGTTACGAGGATGAGTTCGTCAAACACAAAATTCTGGATGCGATTGGGGATCTATATCTCTTGGGGCACAGCCTGATCGGTGCATTCAGTGGCTATAAGTCCGGACATGCGTTGAATAACAAATTGTTGAAAGCGCTGATAGCGGATGAGTCGGCTTGGGAAGAGGTCACTTTCGAAGAGGGTGATGCGGTACCCATTTCGTATATGAAACCCGTTCAGGCTACCTGAGCCCAGCGGATTTCAGGATTTATTGCCGTGTCTGCTGAGTCGCTTGAGTGCCGCTCGGAGTTGCGGATCTGAAATACCTTCAGCCGTTTGGTTGATGATGGAAGCGTTGTCTGGGGTCAGTTGTCGAATTGGCCCCCTTTTTGTGGCTACGGGTTTTGAATGAATCAGAACCCTGACAGTGATCCGGTCAATCGCTAGACCCTGACTTTTCAGCTGGCGGGTGATCTCTCTTGCTGAGAAGCGGAGCCGGCTTGCCCAGGTGGATGAGTCGACATAGATTACTAGCTGGGGCCCTTTTTTAACCACGGCCGTACAGTGGATATTCAGTGGAGCAGGGATAAGCGGGCGAATATGCTGTAATAGCGCGGCCTGCTCCCGGGATTTTGCGAGAAGATCCCTAAATGACTGTTTGCCCTTGAAAAGGTCAGTGATGAGACGCGGTCGTTGGTTCATGGATGAAGGGTGTCACGGAAGTTTCGCTTTAGGTGAATTATCTTTTAACTAGGCAAACGTGAGTCTAATACGCAATCCATGAAGATTATACTCCTTTCAAGATTTTGTCATAAAAAGGGAAGTCGCCCACTTTCTCCCTATAAGCTTGCCTTTACGGTTTTACCCCTACTCACTATGCTCGTGGGCGGTTCGCTCTGGGCCGGCTATCAAATGGGGTTGAGTGATCAGCCTGTCGTGGAGGCGGTTGAAACTACAACGGATGTCGTCCATGAGTTAATCCTCTCGCAACGGGAAGAGATTCTTGATACCAAAGATCGCACTCAGGAACATCTGGATGCTTTAGCCCTGCGCTTGGGACAGATGCAGTCTCATATCCTTCGGATTAATGCCTTGGGCGAGCGGCTCGCCAAGCTGGGAAAACTGGATGAAGGGGAGTTCGATTTTGATGAGGAACCTGCCCGTGGTGGTGTGGAGTCAGACGAGTCTGCCCAGTCTGTGAGCCTGTCAGAGCTGGTCTCTGAGATGGAATCGCTTTCACTGGTTATTTCAGATCGTGAACACAAGTTAAACCTGATGGAGGGACTGATTCGCAACAGTCGTCTTTCCGATGAGTTGATTCCATCGGGTCGCCCGGTTGAAAAAGGCTGGGTCTCTTCAAAGTACGGTTATAGAAATGATCCGTTCAGCGGTAAAAAGTCCTTTCATCGCGGTGTCGATGTGGCTGGTAAAAAGGACTCAAATGTCATCGCTGTTGCGTCCGGCATTGTTACCTGGGTTGGGAAAAAGAGTGGATTTGGTCAGCTGGTTGAACTGACTCACTCCAATGGTTACGTAACCCGCTATGGCCACAATAATAAAATACTGGTCGAGGTGGGTGAGTTGGTGACTAAAGGCCAGCCCATTGCGCTGATGGGGTCCAGTGGCCGTTCAACCGGTCCGCATGTGCATTTCGAAATCGCTAAAAATGGCAAGACAGTCAATCCTGCCAAGTATCTACGCAAAAAACTTTAATTGGCTGTACGAAGATCACCCTTGCAGCCTCCTTCGGGTGGGTTTTTTAGGCCTTTGAGGGCCAGTTTATCCTGCTATCAAGGCCTTTTTGCGGTATCATCCTCTATCATTTTCCCGCTTATACCGTCCTCGGACGGTGTGGGCATAAATTCCAATTAGCAAGAGTTTTTCCATGGTCAGTAAGATTCTCAGGAAGGTCTTTGGTAGTCGTAATGATCGGCTTGTCAAACGGATGTTCAAAGTCGTTGCCCAGATTAATGGTTTGGAATCTGGAGTTCAGCAGCTCTCTGATGAAGAATTAAAGGCCAAGACCAGTGAGTTTAAACAGCGGCTTGAGCAGGGTGAAGCGCTTAACGAGCTGATGCCGGAGGTCTTTGCCGTGGTCCGTGAGACCGGGCTGAGAGTGCTCAATATGCGCCATTTTGATGTGCAGCTGATCGGCGGCATGGTGCTGAATGATGGCAAAATTGCTGAGATGCGAACCGGTGAGGGTAAGACGCTGGTGGCCACCTTGGCCGGTTATCTGAATGCACTGCCTGGCAAAGGGGTGCATGTGGTAACGGTCAATGATTATCTTGCGCGACGTGATGCCGAATGGATGGGGCGAATCTATAATTTTCTTGGTATGAGAGTAGGTGTCATTCAGTCATCCGGTGCCGCCGGTGAGGACAACTCATTTATCTGCGATTACGGCTACGATGGAAAATCCGGAGGCTATCTCCACCTGAAGCCGGCGGATCGTCGTGATGCCTATGCTTGTGATATCACCTACGGTACTAATAATGAATTTGGCTTTGATTATCTGCGGGATAACATGGCGTTCAGTACCGAGCAGCGTGTTCAGCGGGAGAAATTCTTTGCCGTGGTTGATGAGGTCGACTCCATCCTGATCGACGAAGCACGTACACCCCTGATTATTTCTGGCCCTGCCGAGGGTACTTCTGATCTCTATACCAAGATAGATCAGATAATCCCCAAACTGACCAAGCAAGACCCTATTGAGGCGGATGAAGACGGTAAGCCTGCATTCGGTCCGGGGGATTTCTCGGTTGATGAGAAGGCAAAACAGGTCTACCTCAGCGAAGATGGGCATCAGCATGTAGAAGATATGCTGGTGGAAATGGGGCTGTTGGATGCGGATGCCAGTCTTTATGACTCAGGCAATATCAGTTTGATGCACCATGTGACCTGTGCCTTGCGGGCCCATGCCCTGTTTCAGAAGAATGTGGATTACATTGTTCGCAACGGCGAGATAGTCATTGTTGATGAGTTTACTGGTCGTACTATGCCCGGCAGAAGGTGGTCCGAAGGTCTGCATCAGGCGGTTGAGGCGAAAGAGGGGGTAGAGATTCAGAAAGAGAATCAGACCCTGGCCTCTATTACCTTCCAGAATTATTTCAGGCTCTATAACAAGCTGTCAGGCATGACCGGTACAGCAGATACAGAGGCGCCGGAATTCCTGCAGATTTATGGCTTGGAAGTGGTGGTGATGCCTCCCAATCGCGATACGATTCGTGATGATATGGGTGATCTGGTCTACCTTACGTCGGGTGAAAAATATCAGGCCATTACAGAAGATATCCAGGACTGTGTTAAGCGTGGCCAGCCCGTATTGGTAGGTACGGCCTCGATTGAGACCTCGGAACTGATTTCTGAGTTACTCAACAAGGCAAAAGTCCCGCACCAGGTATTGAACGCGAAGCACCATGAGCGTGAAGCGAATATTGTTGCCGAGGCCGGCCGACCGGGTGCGGTTACCATCGCCACAAACATGGCAGGTCGCGGTACGGATATCGTACTGGGTGGCAATCCCGAGATGGAGATTGATGACCTGGGTGATGCGGCCACACCTGAGGCGATCGAAAAGATTCGCAGTGATTGGAAGATACGGCATCAACAGGTATTGGATGCCGGTGGTCTTCATGTGGTGGGTACAGAGCGCCATGAATCCCGTCGCGTAGATAATCAGCTACGTGGACGCTCGGGAAGACAGGGTGATCCGGGATCGACCCGTTTCTATCTATCACTTGAAGATAGCCTGATGCGGATTTTTGCATCGGACCGGGTTTCGGCCATTATGCAGAAACTGGGTATGGAAGAGGGCGAGGCGATTGAACACCCCTGGGTTACCAAGGCGATTGCCAATGCCCAGAAGAAGGTGGAAGGTCGCAACTTCGATATACGTAAGCAACTGCTTGAGTATGATGACGTGGCTAATGATCAGCGTAAGGTGATCTATGAGCAACGCGATGAGTTGATGGATACCGGCGATGTCTCCGCGTCAATCAGCTCTATCCGGCATGATGTCATCAATGCCATGATCAGCCGCTTCATACCACCCGAGAGCTTGGACGAGCAGTGGGATGTTCAGGGGTTGACTG
>JAPHUG010000414.1 GCA_026197195.1 Sedimenticola sp. | reverse complement strand
CCATGATCTCGGCAATATCGGTCACCTTTTCAAGGGTAATCGCTATTCCGGCTTCTTCTGCAATCTGGGCGACCAGCTTGGCCGTGGTCTCGCAATTCTTACACCCTGAACCCAGGATTTTTACCGTTTTCATTTCATAACTCCCTCTACTGTCTTTGCTAGTCAATGGTTCATTAAGCACTGCAGACCCCACCGGGTCGATTCGGCATTTCGGAAAGTGCCTGTGCATCACTGGCAAAGGGTTCACGCTGACCTACGCCCGTTACAGTGGCCTTGAGGATACTGTCAACCCACTGCGGTAACTCAGGGTTTATGCGGTAGTAGATCCATAAACCCTCCTTTCGATCACAGACCAGCCCCACTTTTCGCAAACCACCCAGGTGATGCGATATTTTGGGTTGTGGCAGTGCCAAAGCATGTGTCAATTCACAGACACAAAGCTCCGAGTGCTCCGCCAGCAAGGCAAGACAACGCAGGCGCGTTGAATCGGATAGTGCTCTGAATAAGGGTTCTGGCTGCATAGCGGCGTCACACTATATTTAGTTTGGTAGATATAGTGTATATCTATTTTGATAGATATAAAAGCGTCTAACAGATTGAAGCGTTGCTTGTGTCGAATCAAATCAGCGTGATGAGAGTTTTAAGTACAGTGGCCATCGACAATCAATAAGCGAAACGCCATGATGGAGACAGGACATAGTTGTTTAATTGTAAAACGGCATAACGGATTCACTCACCTATGAAAACAGTTATTCTCATCATTGCAGGATTGGCCGTGGCCGCTTTAGTGGGTTTTATGGTGCTTGGTATCTTATCCCGATCAGGGGAACCCATCGGCCTGGTCGAAGGAAAGCTCGCACCCTGCCCTGAAAAACCCAACTGTGTCTGCAGCGAATTTGACGACCTGGCGCACTTTACTCAACCCATTACCTTCTCAAGTAGTAGTATCGAAGAGCTGTTACCGGTCCTGAAAGCGATTATTCAGGATATGGACGGAGCCCTTGTAATAGAGGATGACTACTACCTTGCCGCCACCTTCAGTTCAGCACTGTTTGGGTTTGTGGATGACCTGGAGATCAGGATCGACGAAACCAAGCGCACGCTTCATGTGCGATCTGCCTCAAGGGTCGGTTACAGCGATGCGGGGGTCAACGGGAAACGGGTTGAACAGTTCAGGTCCACACTCAACGCGACACTATCGGCCAAGGAGTAAGCCGCCAGACCGTTCATGTACCCACTCAAAGGATAAATAAAAAAGGGCCTCCCTACTCAGGAAAGGCCCCGTTTATACCCGTTTCAGCGGTTATCAGGCGAGTTTTATTGAAACGTCGGCGTTATCTCAAACCCGGCCTTACCTGAAACAAAGGCGGCAGCACCGGCACCGATACGCTTGGCAAATCGCTCAAAGACATCTTCGGCCAGGGTAAAATCGACCAGTGTCTCGGCCTTGATCAGCTCTCTGGCGACATAGCTGCTACTACCAAAGCCATCAGCCAAACCCAGCTTGATACTCTCTTCACCCGACCAGAACAGCCCGCTAAAGATCTTCTCATCGGCTACAAGCCGCTCTCCCCGGCCCTCTTTGACCTGTTGAATGAACTGCCCATGAACTTGATCCAGCATCGCCTGTACATGTTGCTTCTCATCCTCTTGCAGCGGAGAGAAGGGATCGAGAATGCCTTTATGCTCACCCGCTGTCAGCAGTCGTCGCTCTACACCCAGCTTTTCCATACCCCGTTCAAAGCCGAAGGTGCTCATCAACACACCAATCGAGCCGACAATACTCGCCTTATCCACATAGATCTCATCAGCGGCCACAGCAATGTAATAACCACCCGATGCGGCCATATCGGTGACCACCGCGTAGACCGGGATCTCTTTGTGCTTCTCTTTAAGCCGTTTGATTTCATCATTGATGTAGCCAGCCTGCACGGCACTGCCGCCGGGGCTGTTGATACGCAGTATCACGCCCTTGGTTTTTTTGTCCTCATAGGCACTGCGCAAGGCTGAAATAATACTATCTGCACTGGCCTCGCTATCGTCAGCAATAACGCCCTTGATCTCAATAATGGCGGTATGCTCTTTGACCACTTTCAACCCACCTTCAGGAAACAGATCAGGTGTCCATAACACCACCAAAGTCACCAGGTAGGCAAAGGTGAGTAATTTAAAGAAGATCCCCCAACGGCGCGAGCGACGCTGCTCTACAATTGAGGCGGTTGCCAGCTTCTCCAGTAACTCACGTTCCCAACCCTCCTTGCGTTTTACCTTTTCCTGTTCCACGTTATCCATTTCATTCACTCTGGTTTTGTTGTCGCTATGGGGTCTGGCCGGTTTGCGTCAGCCAGTCGGTTAATTCAGCTATATCATCCAGACAACCGAGTGGGTTGAACTGATTGAGTCGCCCGACCTCATGTACGCCATAACTGACGGCCAGGCCATGGGTTTTGGCATTGATCGCCATCTGCAGGTCGTACTCGGTATCACCTATCATCAGGGTCTCAGACGCTTCAACCCCCAATTCATCCATGATCTGCAATAGCATCTCAGGATGGGGTTTAGAGAAGGTTTCATCTGCACAGCGTGTGGAATGAAACAGGCTCTTCAGACCGGTCTCATCCAAAACCTTGTTCAGGCCGGGCCGCCCCTTTCCGGTGGCAACCGCCAGTAGATAGTCCTGTTCAGCCAGCGCATTCAATACGGCCATTGAATTGGGGAATAGCAGAGATGGGGTGCTGTCCTCATTCAAGAAGTAGCGGCGATAGTGATCAATAAACTGCTCTTTAAAACGGTTATCTGAACCTGGAAACAGCATTTCCAGGGCCTCTTTGAGCCCCAGGCCAATAATATTTCGTATCTGGTCATCCGTGGGACAGTCAATGGCCATATCCCGGGCGGCCCCTTTTACACAGGAGACAATCCGTGCCTCGGAGTCCATTAAGGTGCCATCCCAATCAAATACCAGGAGTTTGAAATCACGCATCATTGGTTTACTACTCAATAGCTTTCAGATCACGGATTATTTAAGGGCAGAAAGCACGTTATTCAATGCCGGCTCAAGCGGCGCCTTGAAATACTGATCCTGTTTTTCATCGGGCCAACGAAAACGCAGGGTCTCGGCATGCAAAAACAGTCGTTTCAATCCCAAGCTTTTAATCTGCTTGTTGGCTTCGGCATCACCATACTTCTCATCACCCAGGATGGGCGTACCCAGATGAGCGGTATGAACTCTTATTTGATGAGTCCGACCTGTCATTAACCGGGCTTCCACCAGCATTCTCCCTTCATAGCGCTCTCTGACACTAAAACGGGTTAATGATTCCTTGCCACGAGGGTCTGCGACAACGATCCGCTCACCGCCTTGCAGGGTATTTTTGAGCAGCGGCACATCCACATCAATTCGATCGCGGTTCCAGTGACCCGCCACAAGGGCAATATAGCGCTTATCGATGCCGCCACTGCGCATCAATTCATGCAGCGAACGCAGTGCACTGCGTTTCTTAGCGATCAGCAGACAACCCGAGGTATCCCGGTCAAGACGGTGGACCAGTTCTAGCTGTCTTTCATCGGGGCGCATCTGTCTGATTGCCTCGATGGCGCCAAAATTGAGACCACTTCCTCCATGAACAGCCAAACCAGAGGGTTTGTTGAGCACGATGATCCGTTTGTCTTCAAAAATAATAGCCGCTTCAAGACGCTTCAATAGACGGTCATCAAGACGGGCGGGGGCCTCCTTATCAGGAACACGAACAGGGGGAACCCTGATCTGATCACCGACCTTTATGCGGTACTGGGCTTTAATCCGTCCCTTGTTGACACGAACCTCACCCTTCCGAAGAATCCGGTAAATGAGGCTTTTAGGTACACCTTTTAGATAGTTCAGCAGGAAATTATCGATGCGTTGCCCATCGAATCCCGCTTCAACCGTTAGCATCTGAACCGAACTGTGGTTTTTTTGTAACTCTGACATTGCCGGGATAATACCAGTTTAAGTCGCATGACCCATAGAAAAACCCGCATCATACCCTTTTGCCCACCCATACTGGGCCTTCACAAGTCAAATAATTCCCTTGACCTTATGCCACGTAACCCTCTGAGCGATCATCATATTTGCTGCACCTGCCGAAGACAGCTATAATCCCGCCTTAGCGGTGAATTTAGCTAATAGGGCTATCTATTTCTGCTATGAGCTAACTGAATACAGAACGTGCACTCTCGGAGTGTGACGTTCAGCTGATGCCGGCGATCAGATCTCTCACCTTGCGTGGGATAGATCGATCAGAACTTAACCTAAGTTCACTGCCATAGGCACAGCAAAAGAACGCATCGAGCTTAACAGCTGAAGATGTACATAAATTAACGGCGCGCTTAAAGCTGCTGCCATCTTGAACAGGCCCTTGAGCTATTCAGGCATGTGAGCAGCCCTGATTTTAAATAGGAACCAATGTACTGGGAGTTTTCCGATCAACTACTGGAAAACACGGATCGCTGGTTGCTGTTTAAGTGTAGAGCGCGCCCTGGGAATATCACAATATGAAACGCATGTTAATCAACGCAACTCAGCCTGAAGAGTTGCGTGTCGCCATCGTGGATGGCCAAAAACTATTTAACCTTGATATTGAAACAGCCGGACGCGAACAGAAAAAAGCCAATATTTACAAAGGCAAAGTAACGCGTGTAGAACCCAGCCTTGAAGCCGCCTTTGTTGAATACGGATCTGAACGCCACGGCTTCCTTCCCCTTAAAGAGATCTCCCGAAACTATTTCACTGACTCTGCCCGTGAATCCGGTGGTCGCGTCCAGATTAAAGACGCCATCAAAGAGGGTCAGGAAGTTGTCATACAGATTGAAAAGGAAGAGCGCGGTAACAAAGGGGCGGCGCTAACCACTTTCATCTCGCTTGCCGGACGTTACCTGGTACTGATGCCCAACAACCCACGGGCTGGCGGCATATCACGTCGCATTGAGGGCCAGGAGCGTAATGACCTGCGGGACGCCATGTCAGGCCTTGAAATACCCGAGGGCTCCGGGTTGATCGTCAGGACGGCGGGCATTGGCAAAAGTCAGGAGGATCTGCAATGGGATCTCAACTATCTGCTGCAGCTCTGGGACGCGATCGAATCCTCTGCGAAAGATAAACCGGCCCCTTTCCTGATCTATCAGGAAAGCAATGTCATTATCCGTTCGATTCGTGACCATCTACGACAGGATATTGGTGAGATCGTCATCGATCACCCGGAAGTCTACAAGGAGGCCTGTGAATTCATCGAACAGGTCATGCCGCATAACCTGCGGAAACTCCGGCACTACACCGATGAAGTCCCCCTCTTCAGTCGCTATCAGATAGAGAGCCAGATCGAATCCGCTTTTCAGCGTGAAGTGCGTCTGCCATCTGGCGGTGCCATTGTCATCGATCATACCGAGGCACTCACCTCCGTCGATATCAACTCGGCGCGCTCCACCAAGGGAGCCGATATTGAAGAAACAGCCCTTAATACCAATTTGGAAGCGGCTGATGAGATTGCCCGGCAGCTGAGAATGCGCGATATGGGCGGGCT
>JAPHUG010000450.1 GCA_026197195.1 Sedimenticola sp. | reverse complement strand
ATCAAACAGCATCATCGTGGCTGTCCGAAACACCTGCATCGGGTTAATCAAAGAAATAGCCACGGCCGTTTCCGCCGGGAGATGCTCCTGGATCAGGATACCCAGCAGAATCAGATCCAGGAACAGCAACAGGGTCAGCCAGACCACAAAGGCCGCACCCTGGGCCACATCCGAACTACGCGCCATGGTTGAAATCAGCATACCGATGCCAAGAAAGCACCAGGCCAGCGCCATAAGCAGCCCGGTATAGTAGACAAACAGATCCCAGGGCACATCCACACCCTTGATCATTCCCCAGACCACAGCACCCACCATGGCCAGCAGAACGGGCGCAAACACCACCAGGAACCGACCAAAGATTTTGCCCCAGAACCAGGCCGCCAGACTGATCGGCAGTGATAGCAGGTATTCAAACACACCGGCCTCACGATCCCCTGCCACCGACCGGACAGTAGTGATCAAGACAAACACCGGCAGAATTGCCATGGAGAGCTGAATATAGGTGAGTAACAGACGGGAGAGTCCGGTAAACCCCATGATGCGTGATTCAGCCAGCCCGTAGGCAAACAGTACGACCACCAGACCACCAAAGACCAGCGTGTAGACCATAAACCAGCGGGCACGAAGTGATTCAACGATATCCGCGTATGCAGTTAACCAGAGATGTTTCATTATTGGTTCTCACCAGCTGTATGCTTGTGGGTGTGTTCGACTTCAGGTGCTGACTTCTGCTCTCGCTCTTCGAGACGCTTCAGCAGGTCGTCACCATGCAGATTAAAACGTTTTTCAATATCAAAAATATGGGCCATGGCCTGGGCAAAATCGAGGCCCCCGTCAACCGGGTCCGCCTGGGCACCCAGTCCATACTCCATCGGTGTTACATCACCTCTGAGATAGGTAGCCTTTCGCGCATCCAGCCAACCACGACCTTCTCGGTCAGTCACCCAGATCTCGGTTTTGGGATCATCTTTCCACTGCTTTCCTTCGCCCTCAAGCCAGATCACTGCACAGCCGATATCGTCAAACTGTAACAGCTTGGAGCGCTTTTTCTCCGCAGGGAATAGGCGTACCTGAGCGGCATGCACCCGATCACTCAACACCATACGGCAACGTTCGCAGGCACTTCGATCCCACTTGACTTCACCCGGGCCGGTTTCAGGCGGTCCGCCACAACCGGACAAGAGCCACACACTCAGGGCAAACAGGAGAAACACCTTAGCCATTGATCGCCGCCTCACGGCTTTGGGTCTCCTCAGCCTCGCGCATATCAATACTCGCCAGCAGCGCTGCGTAGCGTGACAACACCCCAAGAAACCGCAGACGATCAGGCCCGGCAACCTGCCCACGCCACTCTTTTCCGTCATCGGAACCAGAAAAACCCCACTCAGCAATCGCCTTGGCAAATGGCGCTTCAGGCCGAATCAATCTAACGCAACAGCTGAGGCGGCTGGAGAGTTCCACCAGATCCGCCACCCGGTCATCGAGAACCACCTGCCCCTGATCCATCTCAATGACGCGATTCACCAGAGAGGCCACCTCATCCAGACGGTGACTGGAGATGATCATGGCGGCCTCATTTTTCTTTTCCGCAAGAAGCCCAAAGAAGATGTGCCGGGCTTCTGGGTCAAGGTTGGCAGCGGGTTCATCCATCACCAGCAGCTCGCTGTCTCGTCCCAGAGCAATGGCGATCAGCAGCTTCTGTTTTTGACCACCCGACAGTTTAACGAAAGGCTGATTTTTAAATCGCTCCGTATCCAGTCCCAAGCGACCCGCCACATCCGCCATACGTTGAGGATTGGAGTCGCAGACACTGGCTGCGAACTTGATCAACTGTCCGACCGGCATTTTTAGCGGAGGTGGAAGCTGTGGTACGAAGCCTACTTTTGATAACACTTCGCGGCGATGTTCTCGGGGCACCAGTGAATCTACAGTCACTTCACCGTCACAGGTATACTCACCGAGAAGACAGCGAATCAGTGTGGTTTTCCCCGCACCATTTGAACCCACCAGGGCGACACGATGGCCACGCTCAATGGTGAGGTTAACGCCTTTTAAAACCTCATGTCGGCGGAATCGTTTTACGACATTCTGAAACTGAATCATTCAGGAACCTAAAGGCTGTTACCAGGGCCACAACGGGCATTACCAAAACGACCGGCGGACGTTGGTTTTCACCTCCGTCCGCCATAGCTGGTCGTATTGTATTTTGTTAAGGCCTGTTCGCCATGATGCAAGTCAAACAGGCCCTGAGCGTTGTCTAGCTTATCTCATTTCAGAGATGTTTTCCGAGTCCTTTCATTTCAAATCGGAGAGAATTTGTCGGGCAGATATCCACGCACATCCCACACCGGGTGCAGTCTGCACTTACATCTACCTCGGTATGAGCCGCCTTCCCTTTTACGGTCATATCCAGCACATGGGGCACCAGGCAAACCTTGCGGCACTCTCCCTCATGGTGACAGTCCTTTAAAACAAACTTCACCCTTAATGGCGAAACAGCGCCCACAACACCATAGGTAATGCCAATTGGGCAAACATAGCGACACCAGGCACGGCGAGAATAAAATACCTCAAACAGGAGCACCAAACCAACCCAGATCATCGCCACACCCGGCCCATAGATCAGCGCGCGACTGACGATACCTGTTACAGATATGGTTTCAAAGACGGTATACCCCGTCACCAGGGCCAACAGCGCAAACACCAGGTAAAACAGAGAGCGTACTTTACGGTTGAATGTCCGATCCTTTACCCACCCTTTATTGGCCAGGAAAAGATGCAGCGACTCGGCCCACTCTGAAAGCAAGTGGTATGGGCAGACCCAGGAACAGAAGGTACGGCCACCCAGCAGCAACCAAATGACGATCACCGTGACGGTTCCGATTACCAGATTCAGTACCATATGCTTGAAGGCCAACGTCACCTGCAAGGCAGAATTCAGGTCTGCCATATGAAAGCCCATAAAACGCGAAGCCGTTAGCGCACCTTCCAATAACTGGATATCAAAATAATATGAGACCAGAAACAGGACGTTGATAAAGATAAGGGTCGCCCAGCGACGATTACGCCACTTCTTTGATCCCTGCCCGTGTTGCGCCTCAACCGCCGCCATCTCCTCTTTGGTATAAGGCTTCTGCTTCTTGTCAAAGTGAACCTTTTGCGCCTCAGGCGAGATCTCCGATTTTTCCGGACGACGTGGATCGCTACCAAATAACTGCCGAAATGATTCAGTAATATAACTCATGAGGCACCTCGCATCGTATCTGCATCCTGCATGATATCGATCACGATAGCAGGGGGATCGGGCGGACAGATCATTTCACAGACACCACAACCGACACAGCCTTCAAGTATCACCGGCTTCATGCGCTTAATGCCGTCGTCGCTGGTAATCGGCTCCAGTGCAATGGCATGTTTGGGCGGACACTCATTGCCCAGACGTTGGGCTACACGATCCTTGTTTTTTTGCCCCTCTGCATCATCCGCAGCACACTGGGTGATACGGATCTCAATCGGACACTGACGCACACAGAGATCGCACAACTCAAGATCATAAGGGTAATCAGCTACTGGGATCGGGTTCCAACGATCAACATCGTCATAGCGCAGCAGTCCCGTGTAATCAGGCCCGCGGGCCTGACCCTTAAACCCTTTACCCTGAATCGCCAGACACTTGCGCGGCTCAGCCACTTTGGCAAACCCCATCCGGGTATCCGCGGGATAATCCAGATCGTGGGTCAAGGCCCCGGTGGGGCAGGCCAATACACACTGCAAACCATCGCAGGAGAAGTCGCACGCCTGATCTCTGGCATCAATAAAGGGCACGCCAACACCGGCCCCTGTTTCCAGTTCGGCCAGCTTGATGGCATTGACCGGACAGACCTGTACGCACTGCCCACACTTGATACAGGAAGCCAGGAAGTCATGTTCATCAGAGGGGGTCT
>JAPHUG010000227.1 GCA_026197195.1 Sedimenticola sp. | reverse complement strand
TTACGCATTATATATGGAAACGGGAATCCACGCGCCCCTGATCCATTCCATGAACTATCTGGCAAGCCCGCCCGATAGAGAGGGTATTGAAGTAAAAAAGGCCACACTATATAGAGAGTAGTTGACCCAGGACGAATCTTTGTCGTTTCGGGCTGGTCAGGACTGGGGTAACTATGCGATTATTCCGCCCAATATGAACCATACCGTCGTCGCGTTTCTTGCTATCGCCTGCTACCTGGGTAGTGGGATCATTATTGCACTCCGTCTCTTTTCTGATCGTACAGGAAAGTCGCTCCCACGCTATGCTGGCATCGCAACCGGCTTGGCTGGCGTCCTTTTTCATGCCGTTCTGCTCTACCAGGGAATGAACAATGAAGGCGGTATCAACTTCAGCTTTTTTGGTGCCTCATCCCTGATTGCCTGGACCATCATGCTGCTGTTGATGCTATCAGCACTCAGCAAACCGGTAGAGAATCTTGGCATCACCCTGTTACCTCTGGCTGCACTGACCATCGCACTGGAGATGCACTTTCCCGCTAATCACGTCATGGCTGCCAATTCACCCTGGGCCTTGCGTATCCATGTACTGATTTCACTGCTGGCCTATAGCCTCCTGGCCATGGCCAGTGTTCAGGCTATTCTGCTGGCAATACAGGATTACCAGCTACGTCATCGTCATCCCGGTGGGTTTATTCGCGCACTGCCCCCCCTGCAGACGATGGAAGCCCTTCTGTTCGAAATGATTGGTCTCGGCTTCGTCCTGCTTTCAGTTGCCCTGCTGAGTGGCTTTGTTTTCCTTGAAAACCTTTTCACCCAACATCTTGTTCACAAGACCCTTCTTTCGATTGTGGCCTGGCTGGTCTTTGGAACCCTGTTGTGGGGACGACACCGTTTTGGCTGGCGAGGTCAGAAGGCCCTGACATGGACACTATCTGGATTTGTGGTGTTGATGCTGGCCTACTTTGGTAGCAAGTTTGTACTGGAACTGGTACTCAACAGCTGAGTACAGAGAGAGGAGTTATCAGGGAAGGTTTATTAACTGCGTGAGGCAGAATGGTAAGCTTTGGTGGCCTGGCGACCCTGACTGAATTTACCAAGTTCCGCAGTAATCTCTTTCTGCTGGGCAGCCGCCAAATCCATAAGCTGTTTATCAAGAGCCAGTATGGATTGAATCTGCTCTGCTGTTTGACTCTGATTCATATTCTCTGCATCTAATGGAAATATCTCCTCCATGAGCTGCAGACGCTTTTCCTGTAGTGACCCAACCGGCTCCCATTCGCCCTTTTCGGCAAATTCAAGCATTTCCTGGCTGAGTGTTAAGAGTTGTTGGATCATGTTATACCGCTGATTGCCTGTTCTCAGTATCCAACTGCGTGGGAATGACATCCCAGGCTGATTTCACCTCAAGTAACAGCGATGATATTTCGTCCAGGATAGCAGGGTCATTCTTTGCACCCGCCTCACCCAAGCGCCTGACCATATAGTCATAGAGATCATCCAGGTTACGGGAAAGATCCCCACCGGCATCCATATTCAAGCTACTCTGCAGGCCACTGATGATAGAGATGGCCCAGCTAATGAAGCGCCCTTTTTCTGCCAGTTCACCCCTGAGCATATGCCCCTTGGCAGCAGAAATTTTATCCAGAGCACCTTCCATCAACATTTGCACCAGACGATGAGGGGTGGCATCTTCGATACCAGAAGAGACGCTGACACTCTTGTATTGTGAGAGCGCGCTGTTCACCCGAGACTTTGCCATAATTACTTCCTCAACAACCAGTGAGACACTGGTTTATTTAACTATTATTGCGATTGGTCAGATTGGCGATGCTTTCCAGCTGACTCGTCAAATAACTACTTGTAGTCTGCATACTAGACATTAAAGTATCAAGTGACTCGAACTGATTACGCAGCCGCGCCTCAGTTGATTCAAGACGCTGCTCCAGCAGACTTCTATTTCGTGTAATCGTGGTAACTTCATTCTTGGCACCATTGACTATACTATCAATGACACCCCCACTCTGAAGAAAAGAGTCAAGCATGCTATCCATCCTTGTCTCAAATCCTTTGGTGGTATCGGTAAAGAAATTGATAACATCATCAATATCGTCTGCCAGTGCCGTCTTTAATTTTGCGCTATCAAACGTCAACCCACCACCTTCTTTAGTGGTAATACCCATTTGAGAAAGAAACGAGTAATCACCAAACCCGGTTTGCCGGGCGTTAAGTATTGAGCTTATCTGAAACTCAATGCTGCGCATCACACTGCTATTACCAAGTCCGCCAGATGAGGTGGATTGAATCTGGGTTAGCACGTCATTCAATGCCGACACAAAGCCACTGACCGCATTGGTCGCCCCACTACTGTCAGCACTGATAGTGGCATTGGCACTTCCCTTTTTCTTTAACTCCAAGGTTAAGCCCGCAACTGCGTCCGTTATGCTGTTAGAAGCACGAGTAACCGAGACACCATCAATAGTCACCGATGAGTCCAGTTCAGATTCAGCTAACAATAGAACATCATCACTATCACGGTTAAGCATCGAGAAATTGAATGTTGAAGCATTTATAGCTCCACCATAAGAGAGTTGAACACGCTTGTCATAACCGGTTTCAGAAGCGGTCAAGGTCAGTGTCTGCTGTCCGCTGTCTCCGGTAATCAGGCCTGCCGTGACACCCGTTGTATTAAGATCAACGTTAATGGCTGATTGAATCTGGCTTAGGGTTTTGGCTGTCGAGAGATCCACGTCAAACGACTTACTGTCTACGGTTATGGTCAACTTATCACCCGCAGCACCGCCAAAGGTAGCCGTACCAGACAGCGCACTTGATCCGACCTTATGGGCCTGGGCCAACCTGTTAACGGTCACCGCATAATTAGCAGATGTGGCAGTTGTACTGGATGTCGCCGTAAAAACAGTACTATCCGATGATTGGGTAGATGTTGAGCGAAAAGTATCTTCCTTACCTAACGCCGTCAAAGAGCTTTGGAGGTTCGAGAGCGCACTCTTCAGACTCCCCATTGCAGAAATTTCGGCTTGTACTGTGGCTTCTTTCTGATTAAGCAGCGTCAGTGGGCGCTCTTCAATGGCCATCAAACTGGAAATTATCGAGTTAACATCCAGCCCTGATCCCAGGCCGG
>JAPHUG010000056.1 GCA_026197195.1 Sedimenticola sp. | reverse complement strand
TCACATGTATTGTCTCACCCGTGATGTATTCAGCCGCAGGTGAGGCGAGAAAAACGACGGCGTTTGCGATCTCTTTTGGTGACCCCAAACGCGCGAGCGGAATCTCAGACAGTAGTTTTTTATGCTGTTCTTCAGGCAGTTCACGGGTCATATCGGTATCAATGAAACCGGGAGCTACCGCATTGACTGTAATGCCTCTAGAGCCCACTTCCCGGGCCATTGATTTTGTAAAGCCAATCATGCCCGCTTTCGCTGCGGCATAATTCGTCTGGCCGGCGTTACCTGTTGACCCAACAACTGAACCGATGCTGATAATACGACCCCTGCGCGCCTTCATCATTGACCGAAGACAAGCTTTTGCCAATCGGTAGACGGATGTCAGGTTGGTGTTGATGATGTCGTCCCACTCATCATCCTTCATGCGCATGAGGAGATTATCACGAGTGATACCCGCGTTATTAACCAGAATGGTTGGTGCACCAAATTCCTCAGCAATGGTTTTCAGAACATGCTCGATAGACGCTGGATCGGTTACATTCAGTACCAGCCCGGTTCCTTTTATACCGGCGTCAGCGAATCGCTTGGAGATAGCTGCAGCACCGCTTTCTGAAGTCGCAGTACCGATAACGGTTGCGCCTTGTTCACCCAATCCAGTGGCAATGGCCTCGCCAATTCCGCGGCTTGCGCCCGTGACCAGTGCAATATCGTTTTCTAACATGTGAATCTCCAATCGTCTTACAGATCAGTTTAAAAACGGGCCAGGACCGAGCCCCAGGTGAAACCACCACCAAACGCTTCCATCAGGAGGGTTTCGCCTCTTTTGATTCGGCCGTCCCTTACAGCCACATCCAGCGCCAGAGGGACAGATGCGGCTGAGGTATTACCATGTTCATGGACGGTTACAACCACCTGATCCATAGGCATTCCGAGTTTACGAGCGGTTGCATTTATAATGCGAATGTTAGCCTGATGAGGAATTAACCAGTCCACATCAGATTTCTGCATACCGTTTTTTTCTAAGGTTTCATCAACGATTCTGCCCAATGTGTTCACGGCCATCTTGAACACCTCGTTGCCCTTCATTTCAACAAAGGCCGCGTTCTGTCTGACCGCGTCATAACCCTTGGATACCCCATCAGGAACATGCAGTAAGTTGGCGTAATCACCGTCCGCGTGTAAATGGGTTGAAAGAATACCGGGCTCTTCACTCTTTTCGATAACCACAGCGCCTGCGCCATCGCCAAACAGAATGCAGGTGCCCCGATCTTCCCAGTTTAGAATTCTTGAGAAGGTCTCCGCTCCAACCACCAGCGCACAGGTTGCATTACCCGCGCGTATGAAGTTGTCAGCCACGCTCAAGGCATAGATGAAACCGGTGCAGACCGCCTGAACATCAAATGCGGCGCAGCCATGAATATCCAGACGACTTTGTAGAAGACAGGCCGTACTGGGAAATATTTGATCGGCAGTGGTAGTGGCCACCACAATCAAGTCGATATCTGACAGCTTCTTACCCGAAGCCTCAATAGCATTGCGGGATGCCTTTTCCGCAAGATCACATGTCGTCTCGCCCTCTACAGCGATATGACGCTTATGGATACCGGTCCTCTCTCTGATCCACTGATCAGAGGTATCAACCATCTTTGCCAGGTCGTCATTAGTGAGGACATTCTCTGGCAGATAGCTGCCTGTTCCGATAATGCGGGAATAAGTCACTCGTTTGCCCTTTTTTCAAGTTGGCTTTCGACGCCATGAGCAATTCGCTCAGGGACATTATGTAGAATAGCTTTCTTGGCCATATGTATAGCATGATTGAACGCCAGAATATCCGCACCACCATGACTTTTGATCACGATACCGCGTAACCCTAACAGACTGGCTCCATTGTATCTTCGCGGGTCTATTTTCTTTTTGAACCCGTTCATGACAGGCATGGCCAGTGCCCCAGCCAATTTGGTGAATAGATTGCGTTTGAAGCCGGTTTTCAGATAGTGGGCGATCATTTTTGCCACACCTTCAGCGCTCTTCAGTGCAATGTTACCGACAAAGCCATCAGTGACGACGACATCGACATTGCCGCAATAAACATCATCACCTTCTACATAACCAATATAGTTTAAAGTGCTGTTGCTGAGGAGTTCGTGTGCCCTTTTGACCTGATCGTTACCCTTGATCTCTTCCTGTCCAATATTGAGCAGGCCTATTCGAGGATTTGAGATCTCTTCATCCACTGAGTTAACCAGTTCGCTGCCCATAACGGCAAATTGAAACAGGTGATCTGAGCTGCTGTCGACATTGGCACCGAGATCCAGTACCCAGGTATGCCCGGTAGTGGATGGGAGAGCGCTGATGATGGCCGGACGGTCCACATTAGGCAGCATCTTGAGTACGAATCGGGCCGTGGCCAT
>JAPHUG010000514.1 GCA_026197195.1 Sedimenticola sp. | reverse complement strand
CTTCACTGGAGAGGTCTTCACACTCAACCGAGCGTACCATGCGACTGGCATCATTCGGCTTATAACCCAGGGCGATCAGTGCGCCGATGGCATCGGACTCCGGGGTCTCGACAGCACCGCCCATCATTCTTGCTTTTGGCAGGGCAACGCCAGAGGCAGGCTCTATCTTATCCAGGCGATCCCGCATCTCCACAATCAGCCGCTCCGCCGTTTTTTTGCCGATACCGGGCAAACGGACCAGTGCCGCGGTGTCATCCCGCTGTATACAGAGAGAGAACTCTTCGGCACTCATCCCTGACAGAATGGCCAACGCCATCTTAGCCCCGACACCACTCACCTTAAGCAAGGTTCGAAACAGCGCCCGTTCGGTGTCACTGCCAAAGCCATACAACACGTGGGCATCATCCCGTATGGCGAGATGGGTAAAGAGGGTGACCTGCCCACCCTGGAGCGGCAAATCATAAAAGGTAGACATGGGCGCTTCCAGTTCATAGCCGACACCACTGACATCCACCATCAAAAAGGGAGGCTGCTTGTAGACCAATTCACCCCGCAAGCGACCAATCATCTTCCCCACCCCCCTCTATTGGAACGCGCCAAGAGTTGCAACGTACTGTTGGCATGGGCATGACTGATGGCCACTGCCAGTGCATCCGACTGATCAGCGGTAAGCCGTTCTTTCAGCTGCAATATGTGTTTTATCATGTGCTGTACCTGATCCTTATCGGCACTACCCGACCCAACCACCGCCTGCTTGATGGCTCTGGGTGCATATTCGGATACCGGTAGTCCGGCCACCACACAAGCGCAGATCGCCGCGCCCCTTGCCTGTCCGAGCTTCAATGCTGAGGAGGCATTTTTGGCCATAAAGACCTGTTCAATCGCCACTTCTGCGGGCTGAAATTCACCTACCAACTCAGTGAGCTGACGAAATATCTCCCCCAGTCTTTGCGGGAAGGCTTCGTCTGCGATGCGAATACAGCCACTGGTAATGTGACGACTGCTTATACCATCACTCTCTATGATGCCGTAACCGGTAATGCGTGATCCCGGGTCAATACCCAGGATTCGGCGCTTGGTTTGCAGACGACCCGTCTGTGAGACACTCTGATTTTTAGCGTTGATGGTAGTATCCGTTTTGCATGGTTAATCGCGCTAGCTCAGGGCTTCCATGATCTCATCTGAAATATCGGCATTGGTGTAGACATCCTGCACATCATCCAGATCTTCCAGTAAATCAACCATCTTCAGCAACGACTCCGCTGAATCCTGATCCAGTTCGGCCAGGGTTGCCGCACTGAACGTCACCTCGGCATTATCCGGCGATAAACCACCGGCCTGTATGGCCTCGTTCACATCGGAGAACGCTTCCGGGGTTGTGGTGATATCAATAGAGCCATCATCATTGGTGACCACATCTTCGGCACCGGCCTCCAATGCCGCCTCCATAATGGCATCTTCATCCGCACCCGGTGCAAAGCTGATAATACCCTGTTTGCTGAACATGTAGGCCACCGAACCATCAGTCCCCAGGTTGCCCCCAAACTTGGTAAAGGCATGCCGCACTTCCGAGGCCGTGCGATTGCGATTATCTGTCATGCAATCGACAATGACCGCCGCACCACCTGGGCCATACCCCTCATAACGCAGTTCGTCGTAGTTGTCGGTATCATCGCCCCCGGCCCCACGCTTGATAGCACGCTCAATTGTATCACGGGGAACATTGGCACCATTGGCTTTATCCACCGCCAGACGTAAACGCGGGTTAGCCTCGATTTCGCCGCCTCCCGCCTTGGCAGCAACCGTTACCTCACGCAACAACTTGGTCCAGATTTTACCCCGTTTCTTGTCGTTGGCCGCTTTCTTATGCTTAATATTGGCCCATTTACTATGTCCTGCCATCGTATTCCTCTCACGCTAAGATCTGCCAGGAGTTTACCATTCCTGGCTAGATGCAGAAATAACGGGGTGGGTATTTCTGTCACACTGACAAGCCCCAATACAGCAATCCATTAGGATGATTGAAGGGGAAAAGCGCCTGTCCTGAGAAAAGCGGCCACATCGATCGCCACTCGAGACGAGAAGAGCAATCCCATATGGCCAACCCGGTGTAACCGGGTATCCGCACCTCTATCGACCGTGGTTTCACTGACCAGCACGGTCCCATCACTTGCACCTGACAACCCGCCCAACAGACGCCCCACACCCAGGCCGCTGGTTCCGGCAATAACCCCCAAGGGCCGCCCCCCTTGCCAGGATGGGGCACCATCAACCAGTCCCTGAACGGCTGCCCGGCCAATCAATGGGCGCGTCCAGGGGCGGCCAACCAGCCTGCGCGCCACCACACTGCCCTGTACAGGTGAACCGAGCAGGACCACTCGCCCGGGTGGTTGACGAGGAAAGCGGTCAAACAGATTAAGCAGCACCAAGCCGCCGAGACTGTGTGCGACGAGATGCAGGCATCTGTAATTTTTCTGACGGATGTAACGATCCAACCGCTCAGCATTTTCTGCCGGCGTACCGGTTAGTGAAGGGTACCTGAAAAAATCCACCTCAAATCCCTCTCTGGACAAACGGGATTTTAGGCGCCCCATCTCAAATCCAGTCATCCAAATCCCATGCAATAGCAAAACCTTGTTACAATCATCACCCGCATTTTGCGTACCCATCTCCATCTGGTCCCCAGTGCATCAAAAAATCATCAATAAATTTGCCCACCCTCACGATTCTCATCTTAAGATACCGGCACATCAGCCGATTCAAAAGTGATCATACCGTCACCTTAGAAAACAATGGCAAGTAAGGAAGTAGCAGGAATGGCCAACCCGATCCGCAGCTGGGTAGAACGTCTCAGCGCACAAGCACTACCCGCAATGGCCCTCACACGCAAGCGGGTGCCGCAACTGCTCAACAGCCCAAACACCAACAATCTTGACCTGCAGCGAGTGATCGCCCGTGATCCCGGTTTTTCTCTGGCTATCTACCGCGCATTCAGTAACCATCCGCACCCACCCAAGGAGCCTATCACTAATCTGGCACATGCTATCTCTCTGCTTGGCATCGAACCAATGACCAGAGCCAGCAATCAACTACCCGTCCTTAACGAGCAGCTCAAGGGCGAAGCCCGCACCGCCCTCTACGCATGCTACTCCCGATCCGCCCATGCCGCCTGGTATGCACTAAACTGGGGGCGGCAGTTAAAACTGCATAATCCGGAAGAGATGGCCATTGCTGCACTCCTGCTCGAGCTGGGGGAGATGATGCTCTGGAGTCATGCTGCACAGGAGATGTCCGAGATTATCGCTTTACAACGACGCGGCATGACGGCAAAAACAGCTGAACAGACCCTGTTGGGTTTTGAGTTAAGTGAACTCAGCATACAACTGGCCGAAGCGTGGAAGTTGCCAGGACTGCTGATCGAGGCCTTGAGGCCAGCAGGCGCATTTAATACCCGCTCCCTTACCGTCATGCTCGCTTCAGCACTGGCCATAGAGAGTGCCAGCAACTGGCATTCAGAAGAGACCGACGATTTGGTCGAGTTGGCTGCTGAACTGCATGGCGTCGAGCGCGATCAGGGCTACGCCGATATTCACTCACTGGCTGCGGGAGCGGCTCACAACCTTCATGGACTGCCAGTCCCATTAGCTGTCTATGGACTGTTACAACCAAGACCGGCCTCGCCCCCCCTGGCTGAACCGCGCCCCCTCAAGCAAAGCAAGGCACCAGAACCCGAGAAATCGGCAACGACAAAACAGCCGCTTCGTGAGGAAGCACCGCAAAAAGAGCCGCCGGTTAGTACCACAACACCCACTGTAGACGCAGACACCACGCCCCTCGCCAGGCAGGCGCCCCCTGCCTCTCCCCCTAAAACCGCCTCCAACGAAGGATCGAACCCACTGCAACAACGGCTCTCACGACTCTTTAACGACATCAAGGAGAGCACTGGAGCAGACCGGGTTATGTTTGCCATGCTGACGGCGGACAAAACCCAGTTAAAGGCCAAATTCACGGTAGGAACAGAGAAAGATTCCCCCCTGCGGTCATTCAATCACCCGATGGGCGAACGTCATCTGTTTACCCTGATGATGAAAAAACCCCAGGGCATCTGGCTGAACAGGGAAAATCAAGGCAAACTCACACCCCTGATCAGTGAACAGAGCCGCTTGGCACTCGATACTCGGGGCTTCTACATGAGCTCCCTGTTTATCAACAACCGCCCCATGGGCATACTCTATGCCGACAGATCAGATCCGGAATTTCTGGATAAACATGGATTTAGCCAGTTTAAAAGTCTGGCGCAACGCCTCTGCAATGAACTTGGGCAAAAAAAATAGTCTAACCCAAGAGCAGCCCTTCTTACCCAAAGGGGGGTAGTGTATGATCCGTTCTTTTCGCATCTAACAGTTGAATACCCGTGGCAAACCAACAGCTCAGCTATGTAATCGGCGATAGCCTCTACTTGAACATTACCGACCGCTGCACTCTGGAATGCGCCTTCTGCCCGAAGACGCAGGGCATTCTGCAGGTGCATGAGTATGACCTGACACTCGACCACCGCCCCTCCAGTGAAGAGATCATCGCCGCCATCGATGATCCTGCAAAATACAAAGAGGTAGTCTTCTGTGGTTATGGCGAACCCACATTGCGCCTCAAAGTGCTGCTGGAAGTCGCGAAATATATCAAGGCCAATGGCGGTAGCGTCAGGGTCAATACCGATGGGTTGGCCAATCTGGCCAATAAGCGCAATGTGCTGCCGGAGATGGCGGAGTGTGTCGATGCGCTCTCGATCTCCCTCAACGCCCAAAATGCCGAGGTCTACGATAAGCACTGCCAACCGGGTCTTGCAGGCTCCTTCGAGCAGATGCTGGATTTTCTTACTGAAGCACCGAAATACATTCAGAACGTGACGGCCAGTGCCATCGACGGGCTGGAAGGCGTCGATATCGAAGCCTGCCGTGAGATCGCTGAAAGTCGCGGGGTCAAATTCAGACGCCGCGTCCTGGATGTGGTAGGTTAAGCGGCCTCAAACCCCTTTCCCACCGGATAACTCAGCGCTGAACAAGAGTAGTAACATGAACGAGAAGAGAACGGATCAAACACCAACAGCGATCAATCTGCACAGCAAGTCACGCCTTCTGATAATCGAGTTTTCTGATGGTGCCAAGTTTCAGCTACCTTGCGAGTATCTGCGGGTATTTGCCAAGGCTAAAGAGGTGCGCACACTGGACAAGCCTGTTGTGGGTAAGGCATCCGTCAATATCACCGAGATCGAACCGCAGGGGCAATATGGTCTGCGCCTCTCTTTTGATGATGGGCATGACACCAGCATCTACTCATGGGATACCCTCTACGATCTCGGGCTTAATCAAGAGCAGAACTGGCAGGCTTATCAGGATCGATTAAAAGAGATCGGCTATACCGGTGACGACAAAACAACCGCAGACAAGCGTAGTATCAAATTGCTCTACTTCACCTACCTGGTTAAGCAGCTACAGAAAGAGTCCGAAGAGGTCGAGATACCGGCAAGCGTTACCGATGTCACCCTTTTGATTGAGTGGTTACGCAAACGCAACCGTGACCAGGCCCATCTGTTTCAGGAAGGGAGTTTTCAGGTGACCGTCAACAAGCAGTTTTCCGAACCGTTCACCCGGATTGATGAGGGTGATGAAGTCGCCCTGATCCCAACATCACCCAATGCACCGGTAAAAAAATAAACCCCGGCGTCGGCTCCGTTACAGTGACCCATTGAAGCCGGCTGGGCTTAATGATCACTATAGAGATTGGCTGCGATCACCATCTTGACCAAACCGGCCAGTGAAGAGGCCTCCATTTTTTCCATCACGCGAGCCCGGTGAGCCTCAACCGTCTTGGCACTCACCCCCAGCGCACTGGCTATCTCTTTGTTAGCCTTTCCATTGGTCACCATCTCCATAACCTCATGCTCACGGGGCGTCAATTGAGCCAGTCGTGG
>JAPHUG010000135.1 GCA_026197195.1 Sedimenticola sp. | reverse complement strand
TCGTCGCAACACGACACTGCAGATGCTCAAGCGTGCAGTTGAAGAGAAGCGCTTCGGCAAAATCAACATGGTCCACCTCAACGTTTTCTGGACGCGGCCCCAGGAATACTACGATCAAGGCGAGTGGCGAGGCACCTGGGAGTTCGATGGTGGCGCCTTCATGAATCAGGCCAGCCACTACGTTGACCTACTCGATTGGCTCATCGGTCCCGTCGATAAGGTACAGGCGATGATGAGTACCACACGTGATATTGAAGTCGAAGACACTGGCGTGCTCAATGTGAAATGGCGTAATGGTGCTCTGGGTTCCATGAGCGTCACAATGCTGACTTACCCAAAAAATCTGGAAGGTAGCATCACTATACTTGGCGAGAAGGGTTCAGTACGCGTTGGTGGCGTAGCGGTCAACGACATCCAACTCTGGGAATTTGATGAGCCGAGAGATTATGACCGCCAAATCGAAGATGCTAACTACGAAACAACATCCGTATACGGCTTTGGTCATCCGCTCTATTACGAAAATGTCATCGACACATTGCGCGGCAAAACCGAGCCGGAAACGGATGGACGCGAAGGCTTGAAAAGCCTCGAGCTCCTCATCGCCGCCTATCTGTCCGCTCGGGACGGTAAGACGGTATCGCTGCCGCTTGAATACTAAGGCAACTAGCCAATAACCGAAACGCTATCAATATTATAAATATGGCTAGTGACTCTACACCTATCACCTACCGTCCGTATATTGATGCGCTCCGAGGGTTGTCAGTACTACTGGTGGTGGGTTATCACGCATTCCCCGAGTGGGTGCCGGGAGGCTTCATCGGAGTTGACATCTTCTTCGTTATTTCCGGTTATCTGATCACATCGATCATCCTAAAGTCTCAGGCCGAACAGAACTTTTCTCTCAAACAATTCTACGCCCGGCGCATTCGTCGGCTTTTCCCTGCCTTGTTGTTGGTACTAGCGGTGACCATGCTGGTTGGCTGGTTGGTGCTGTTTCCAGACGAGTTTAAACAAACGGCATATCATGCCAAGTATTCAGCCGTGTATTGGCTGAACTTCATTCTGATTGGTGAGCTAGGGTACTTCGATATTGATAGTGCATACAAACCCTTGTTGCATCTATGGTCGCTGAGTATCGAAGAGCAATATTACGCCATTTGGCCATTAATACTGCTTATAGTGCTACGACAGCACTGGATACATCCTTTGCCGGTAATTGCCTTGATCGCACTGTTGTCATTTGCGGCCAATGTCTATTTCATCAATGATTATCCTGATGAAGTCTATTTTCATACTGCCACACGAATATGGCAACTGGCCTTGGGTTCAGTACTTGCGGTCTGGACATTCAAAAGACCAACAGCGCCAAATGCTTGGCTACTGCTGATTGGTATCATAATGATCGCCGTAGGTACCTGGCTTATAAATGAAAATCTCAAATACCCGGGTTGGTGGGGACTGTTGCCAACCCTGGGCGCATTGCTAGTAATTCATGCCAATTCTCGCTGGAACTGCTGGGGTGGGCTGGTTAGTGTAGGTTTGATCAGTTACCCACTATATCTCTGGCACTGGGTGGTGTTTTCTTTCGTCACTATTTACCTTGGCAAGCAACCAGGGCCGGCAGTGATCTTTGCAGCTGTTGCTCTCTCTTTTGGGTTGGCCTTTGCGACTTGGAAGACCGTCGAGCGTGTGCGTTATCATCCGGGTCGTCACGTTCCTATTTTATTGGTGATTGGTGTTCTAGGAGTTGGGTTAAGCGGTGTATACGCCGAAAAACAAAATGGGCTGCCCGAGAGGGATCACTTGGCATACCTTTCCGAGACTAACCTGCAATTCACACGTACGCCTAATCTTGATCCAGCCTGCGATGAATACAGCAAAACCCGCCTGTCTAGTGATCGCATGTTTCACTATTGTCGCGGTCAGTCGTTAGATAATGACAAACTGATCGCAGTGATTGGTGATTCCCACGCACATGCTATTTACCCTGGGATAGCCGAACAGGCAAAAAATCACGGCTATGGTACAATTTTGTTGGCAAACTCAAGTTGCCCAACTCTTGTCGGTTTTCCCTTTGGAGCAAATGCAAAAGAGATTGCTGCGTGCGAAACCATGGTCGAACAAATTCTTTATCTCGTACAAAACGATTCACGAATTGAAAAGGTCTTTATCTCTACGCGCGGCCCATCGTACATGCATGGAGAAGTGAAAGGAGAATTTACCGAGACATCTGTAAAAGCGAGTCTAAAAAATGTACACAATCCCAATCTAACTTGGCAGAGTTATTTTGATGGGTTCGGTAAAACGCTAGCAATTCTTGAGAAAACCTCTTCGGTGAAATCCATTTACTACTTCCTAGAAAATCCAGAGTTAGATTTTCTGCCCAAGAATGCGGTGGCTCGACCATTCGACAAATGGGGGGTATCGATTCGGGCTGATTTCATGGATCTCCATTTGTTTAAGCTACGAATGAAATACTATTCAGAAGGAATGCGACGCGTAGGAAAGCTATCAGATAAGTTGACTATAATTGATCCCACATCATTTATGTGTGACGAAGAAAAGTGTTACTCATTCAAGAACGCACAATTTCTATATGCGGATGACGACCATTTCTCAGTTTATGGCGCCAAATATGCTGCCGAAAAGATCAGGGATATAATTTTTTATGAATAGACATTCACACTTATTTATAAATCAGGGTATTTGAAAGTGAAAAATTACACTATTCATCCCAGCGCAATCGTTGATAAAGGTGCACAGATTGGTGAAGGAAGCCGTATCTGGCATTTTGTACACGTGTGTGGCGGTGCCAAAATCGGCAAGAATGTCTCGCTTGGTCAAAACGTATTTGTGGGCAACGAGGTCGTCATTGGTGACAAGTGTAAAGTGCAAAACAACGTCAGCGTGTACGACAACGTCATCCTCGAAGAAGGCGTGTTTTGTGGTCCCAGTATGGTGTTCACCAACGTATACAACCCTCGTTCACTCATAGAGCGAAAGAGTGAGTACAGCGATACACTGGTTAAGCACGGAGCTACGCTGGGCGCGAACTGCACTATCGTTTGCGGAGTCACCATTGGTGAATTTGCCTTCATCGGTGCAGGAGCTGTCATAAATAAAAATGTAAAACCCTACGCTTTGATGGTCGGGGTCCCGGCAAAACAAATTGGATGGATGAGTGAATATGGTGAACAGATTCCATTACCAGTACAAGGCAAAGGTCGCTACACTTGTCCACACACTGGCCATCTCTACGAACTACAAGACGACAGACTGCACAAGGTGATTGCATGAGCATCCCATTTATCGACCTTAAGAGCCAGTACGAAGCACTCAAGCCACAAATCCTGGCCCGTATTAGTGCTGTGTTGGAACATGGGCAATACATTATGGGCCCAGAGGTAAAGGAACTGGAAGACAAGTTACAAACCTTTACCGACGCAAAGTACTGCATCACCGTTTCTAGTGGCACTGAGGCATTGCTGATCAGCCTGATGGCTCTGGGTATCAAACCTGGTGATGAAGTTATCACTACTCCATATACTTTTGTGGCCACCGCAGAGGTGATTGCATTATTAGGCGCCAAGCCTGTGTTTATAGATATCGAGCCCGATACCTGCAATATTAATGCAGAGATGATAGAGGCCGCCATTACTCCTCGTACCAAAGCCATCATGCCCGTCAGTCTCTATGGCCAGCCGGCGGATATGGACGAGATCAACGCAATAGCGGCGCGGTACGGTAACATCCCGGTCATTGAAGATGCAGCGCAGAGCTTCGGTGCTATCTACAAAGGGCGCAAGAGCTGTAATCTCAGTACCATCGGTTGCACTAGTTTCTTCCCGAGCAAGCCGTTAGGCTGCTATGGTGATGGTGGCGCCATCTTCACGAATGACGACGATATCGCCCAAGCCTGTCGAGAGATTCGGGTGCACGGGCAAAGTCAGCGCTATGTGCACACCCGGGTGGGTGTGGGTGGGCGCATGGACACCATTCAATGTGCAGTCGTATTGGCGAAACTCGAGCACTTTGATAGAGAGGTGGAACAACGCCTGCTGCTCGGAGCCCGCTACAACCAACTATTCGACGATGCTGGTATTACCCGTGTACAACAACGTTCAGATCGTACAAGTGTCTTTGCTCAGTACACGGTATTTGTACAAGATCGACAGGCTACTCAACACAAACTAAAAGAAGCGGGCATTCCCACGGCTGTACATTATCCGATACCTCTTAACGAGCAACAGGCTTATTCCAGTTTTTGCGCCACTGATAGCACACCTCATGCAAAAGAGGCTGCTAAGAGAGTGATGAGCTTACCAATGTCACCCGCGTTAGATGAAGAACAACAAAACTTTATCGTTCAAAACTTTTTGCAGTAATGGTGTTCTGTATAAGCCGCCATGATCCTGTGATATTTTTGCATTGGATTTCGCTAAATATCTTGAATCAGCGCTAGAAGGCGTTGAAAATGATTAATCGCTATTATGCCTAGAATGTCCAAATCTCAGGTTATTGAGCAACTGCAAGCGCTTGGCGTGAACAAGGGCGATACTTTATTTGTCGCTGCTGATCTCATGAAAGTGGGGTACTTTAACCGTTCAATTGATCAAACCTTAAAAGACTGGGTTGATATATTTCAAGAGCTTTTAGGGGACACAGGCACAATCGTGGTACCAACTTACAGCCCACAATTCCTTCGTTTTTTTCAAAAATATGATTTTGTGTTTACTGCAGACACTGCAAGCGATTCAGGCAGTTTGGCAAAAGCGTATCTGAATTTTTCTCCCGGTGCTTTACGTGGACGGCATCCCACGAATAGCTGTACTTCCAAAGGATTTCACTCTGAAAAAATTGCTGCTAGTGATGGGCCGGAATTTCCGAAGTATTCGCCATATGCCAAGGTCGTTGAACTGGGTGGGAAGAATTTAATGCTGGGTATTGTTGATGAGAGGAACTGTCCGTTTACATACCATCATGTGCAGGAAAGTCTGGGGCACACAAAAACTCACCCCTTTTCCAGATTGTTTGAAACCAGCTATCTTGACGCTTCTGGAGAAAAGAAGAAATACATTGTCAAGGAAGTGGGTGGTTGCACAGGTGGTGTGCATAAGGCTTGGGGTTATCATCTTGCAAAAGAGGCGGTAAAGTTCGGTAAGGTTGGCCGGAGCCTGAGTGCGTTGGTGGATGCAAAGAAGTCGGCTGAAATTTTGTACAAGGTGATGACCGAAAATCCACATTTGATTAAATGTGATAATCGATCCTGTATCAGTTGTTACGGCCGTTTCCGATACAACGGTGCCGGAGCAATTTGGTTTTACGCGCGAGAGTTTCCAATACTACTTGGAAAAGTGCTTCGGCGTTTATTTAAGTAACGTTTCTTTTCTCACTTTTAAATGAATTGATAAAGTTATCCAACGTGTTCTCGCTTGATAAAACTTACCTGAAAAATATTGGATGGCAGGGTATGGGGAATTCTGCTGCGCAAGCGGTGAATATTCTGTCTCTGCCGATCATTTCGCGGTTGTTTTCTCCCGGTGAACTGGGCATGTTGAGTATGTTTGTTGAGGCTTTAGCCTTTGTCTCAATCGTTATTTCTTTGCGGGTTGAACACGTTGTGATGTTGCCCAGGAAAGATCGGGAAGCCTTCGAGTTATTTGCCTTCGTTTTTAGCTTCGGAATTCTGTCTTGCATTCTGTTCACTGTATTGGTTGTTATTTTTGCTTTGCTTGGAATCATACCGTCTGACTATAGACTCTGGGCACTCTTTCTCCCTGTCACCGCATTTCTCATGGTGGTCTCACTTGCAGTTCAACAACTCAGTCAGCGATCAGCTAATTTCAGGCTTTCGGGTATATCCGAAGCGGTCAACCGGTTTTCTAATAGTCTTTTTTCAATTGTTGCCGGTGCCTTTGGTGCGCCTGGAATAGTGCTTGGCATCGCTGTAGCTGTTGGCAGTTTCTTTAAGTCATTGATGTTTATGTCATATTTCAGGGAGTTGAGTGCTAATCTGTTACGTGCTTCATTGATAGGGCTACGCCGTATCAAGAGACAAGGTGTTCAAAAGCTGTTGGGCTCGTTGATTTTTTCCCATGGTATGCTGGCAGTCACCTCATTTCTTCCACTTTGGTTCATTTCAATGCGCTGGGGTAATGATTATGTTGGCTATTTTTCGCTCGTACTTACCACTCTGGCTTTACCAACAAGGCTGCTTGGCACCGCTGTGGGGCAAGTTTTTTACCAACGCGCATCTAGCACTTTTTCAACCAAAAAACCGTTCTGTGATCTTTTCATAAGCAATGCGAAGTTGCTTTTTCTTATAGCGGTACCCGGGTTTTCGATCGTCTTTTTCTTTGGTCCATTTTTATATCCTTTCGTCTTTGGACAGGAATGGGGCATTGCCGGACAGGTGGCTCAATATTATGTATTCGCAGCGGCTTTATCATTTTTATCGGTCCCATTTGATCGATCAGGGCTAATCGTCAACGCATGGTGGTACGGACCTGGCTGGCACCTTGGTCGATTAGTTACCACCATAGCTGTGATCTACTTTATTGATCTGTATAATGCAACGTTCTTTGACTTTTTATTTTGGTTAACGATACAAGCCTCAACTATGTATGTGATCGATGCTTTAGCTACGTATTTGTTTTCGCGACGAACACGACCATTTCCATCAAAATTATTCGTTTAAATAGACCTCTACCCAGTGTGAGGAAAGGATTTGAGCAAAGGTCATAAAGTTTCAGTTTTTGAAGTGAAGCTGCCGCTCCCGAACAAGGAGGTCGAGCTGGCTGGTTATTTTCCTGCTCGCCAATGGGATGGAACAGGAGATGATATACGGGCTGCATTTATTCTGTTTGAGTCAGAAACAGATGACAAAATCCTGTTCATGTCGCTGGATGTTTTATACATTGATACCTCTTTCAAAGATGATCTGAGCTCAAAACTTGGCAACGATTATTCCTTGATCTTGGTAGCAACGCACACGCATAGTGCTCCTAATCTTGCCAAAAGTGTGGAAAGTCTCGGACACGTTGATCAAGCATGGTATGAGCAGGTCCTGGAAACGTTGGTAACCGGTATTAAAACGACGACAAACAAAAGTGACGTAGACCAAATAAAAGCTGGAGTGCTGTCTTCTAACCTGAACGTCAACCGAAGACGAGATGCATTGATGCTTGATTATGGTGCGCTTAAACACGGCTCTTTTAAACTGGGTAGAAAAGTAGCGCTTGCGCCCAACTCCAAAGGCCCTATAGATAACCACGTTCGTTCAATCTGTTTCAGCGATATGTCGGGGACGGTTCGGGCGTGTCTCTGGTCGTTTAGTGCTCATCCGACGTTTGAAGGTCTAGGTGGTCTTAGTCAAAAGATTTCTCCAGATTTTCCCGGAATTGTTCGTCGCCGCATCAAAGCGGAATATGGTAAAGATTGTGTTTCGTTATTTCTTCCGGGGCTGGCTGGATCCGCTATCTTGAAATGCAAAACAAAAAGCATCCTCAAAATGAGCCAAAAGGAGCGATTGCTCTATTTGCTGCCTTTGCATCCATCCATTCCGCCTTTTGATTCGGTTGCATATCAAGCATGGGCTGATAAACTCGCCAGCCAGGTTATTGATGCTCCCTCTAGGTCTGAGTCAAGTATGCTCGATAACCTGGTAGTTACGCATCGTTCCTCCGATAGGGTCCCAATTTTTGAAGATAAGACTCGCGGTGAAATCTACTGGGGAGTGAATGCTCTGTTGATAGGTGATGTTGCTGCAGTTATCGTCGGTAATGGAGAAATGCTTGCCGAGTGGAAACCGGTTATTGGTAGGTTGTTGGCGAATTCGGCCCAGAGCATTATTTCTGGCTACGGAGCTGGTGATTGTCTCTATGTTCCGCCAGACGGCGAAATCTCACGTGGAGGATATGAAGTAGAAGGATTCAAGTCTCTTTTTGGACTCAACGGGGATTTTTACAGTGGTATTGATAGCAAGGTTTTAGCGAGTCTAAAACAGGTTTTATAACAGATAATGTATAGATTGAAGCACCGGCAGAGTGCAGGTTCAAACATTAAACTCTTTTTTAAGGCGCAATAAATAACTATCTGATGCAAGAGTTAACGATATATTCGATACGATCAATGGTAAACAGCTCCAATCATTCACATATCCAAATGAGATTCTGGGCCATACTCGTTTGTGAGTTGCATCGCTAAGCACTTCGGGATTCAGAAATATTGGCTATGAAAATCGCTCATCTTTGTCTTTCAAATTTCTTTATTGACGGTTTCTCCTACCAAGAGAATGAGTTGGTTCGACAAAATGTTCTTGATGGACACGATGTTGTGGTAATTGCGTCTACAGAGAGTTACGACGAATACCGGGAGATTACCTATGTTGAACCTGGGACCTATATGGGGGCTGAGGGAGCAAGAATAATCCGGGTGCCTTATAGTCAATGGCTTCCACATAAAGTAATGGCGAAGTTGCGCATACATCCGGGAATTTTTGATCTATTACAAACTGAGGCTCCGGATGTGATTCTTTTTCACTCACTATGCGGTTGGGAACTGCTGACTGTTAAAGCTTACAAGGCTGCATATCCTCAAGTCAGAGTATTTGCTGATAGCCATGAGGATTTCAACAACAGTGCACGTTCCTTCATCTCCAAGCATTTTCTGCATGGTATGTACTATCGTAGTGTGTTACATCGTGCGCTCTCTTCAATAGAGAAGGTTTTGTGCATTTCTGTTGAGACGATCAACTTTGTACGTGATTTCTATGGAGTGCCGGCCGATCGAATCGAATTTTATCCACTCGGCGGGTTCATCTATGATGGTGATGAATACATGCGCGTAAGAGCAGCAGGACGATCAGAGTATCATTTGAAGGATGGGGAAATTCTGTTCGTGCAGTCAGGCAAAATGGATGGTACAAAAAAAGTACTCGAGTCTTTGCGTGCATTTACAAAAATTGATAACCCGGCTATAAGACTGGTTCTGGCCGGCCACCTGCATGAGGATATCGTGGGTGAAGCCAATGCAATTATTGAGGCCGATCCCAGAATCCAATTCGTTGGCTGGAAGACGGCCGATGAGCTCCGTACCTTACTCTGTGCGGCGGATGTGTATCTGCAGCCTGGCACACAATCAGCAACAATGCAGATGAGTCTATGCTGTCGATGTGCTGTTATCCTCGATAATGTGCCGAGCCACGAGCCATACATGGACGGGAATGGCTGGCTGGTTGGAAAAGACATCGGTCTCGATAATGCGATGATGAATGCTTCTAATGATAAAGCCCAGCTGTCAGATATGGCTTTACAGTCGGAAAAAATCGCATTTCGTCTACTCGATTACCGCAAACTGGCTGAGAGACTCTATCAATGAATCCAACAGATTCAGAGAACAATATCACTTTCCACGTCAGTAATCGATGGCACGTTTCAGCTGAAGCGATCGGGCTTTTTGCATTCCTTGGGCTTGTAACCATCTCGAATACGGTGACTACTAATTTGTCATATGAGTGGGTTTCGATCTGCAGGCTGGTGTTCGTTGGTCTAATTGCAATTACCGTTTTGACTATCATTTCTCGGCGCGGTATAAGGTCGCGAGAGATTTCCATGGGCCTGGTATTTCTGTGCTTCACTATTCATGCTGTTCTTCTCGCAAAACTAAATTCTGTTGCCGAGATAGGCCCTGAGCCTATTGAGATTGACGTAGCGATCATTTTGGTGGGTATGTTTCTTGTGTTCAGTGGTATCAAAGCACCTTGGACGCTCTCGCTTGCAAAAGGATTTGTCTATTATTCGTTAATCGTAGTCGGCTTCACAGTGGTTATTGGAGGACTTCATTTCAACCCGCTGCCGGTATTCAATCTGGAATATGGCTCTGATCAGATCGGTCGTGAAGAAGATTATAGCTTAGGCTTATCCTATTTCTTTGGGCTTTCAGCGATTGCAGCAGTGCTTCTCATGACATCAGAATTGAGACTCAGAAATAGGTTTTTATACGGTATATTCTGTTTGGCTTTTATTTTTTTGTGTGTTTTGGGCGGCGGGCGTGGCGAGATTATTGCCACATTGGTGGTGGTGTTGCTCGTTGTATTATCTCGCTTGAGATTCATTACTGGAGCCGCATTGATAGTCATCTTCGTAATTTTCGGGGCTATAGTATTCTCGCTCGAAGGTGTCGAAACGTTTTCCTTTTATAAAAGGTTTTCTCTATTATTGGACGGCAATTTAAGCACACGTGACACGTTGTTAATAGACGTGTTTATGTTGCTGCAAGATTATCCAGACTGTTTAATTTGGGGCTGTGGGCTTGGCTATTTTCAACACTATTACGGTTATAATGTTGGCCTCTATCCCCACAATTCCATTGCTGAAGCAGTTATTGTATTTGGTTTACCGGTGACAATTGTTACTGCGGCTCTATACGCTCGCGGTATTATTGTGTATCGAAATCGAGTGGGTGAAATTGATATGTTGCTTGCGTTCTCTATTTATGCTGCGCTCGTCAGCTTGAAAAGTCAGTCATTATACGGCTCCTGGATATTCCTAGTGTCTATTCTGATATTTTTCTGGATTGGCATTGCTTGGAGGGGTGAAGCGTCGATCAAGCGTA
>JAPHUG010000158.1 GCA_026197195.1 Sedimenticola sp. | reverse complement strand
TGTTGCCTCAAAAATGTTGCAGTTGTCACGTGAACAGGCCGGTGAGTTCTACGCCGTACACAAGGAGCGCCCATTCTACAATGATCTGGTCGACTTCATGACTTCTGGTCCGGTCATGGTACAGGTGTTGGAAGGCGAAAATGCTATTGCCAAGAATCGTGAAGTGATGGGTGCCACCAACCCGAAAGAGGCCGCGCCAGGAACGATTCGTGCGGATTTTGCTGAGACTGTGGACGAGAATGCTGTACACGGTTCTGATGCTCCAGAGACTGCCAAGGTGGAGATTGATTTCTTCTTCCCTGAAGGCGTCTGCGAAAGGCTGCGTTGAGGTCTTTGCTTTGATCCTCCTGCATCCCCTCCGTGCGATGGCAAAAAGTCGGTGTACAGAGTATCGGCCCGGTGGCGGTTGTGCTGAAAACTCTTTTTGTGGGGTAGGGTGATGCAGGTCGATATGAAAAAGATCAATATACTGGAGTTTGATAGAAAAAGGATGGAGTCCTTTTTTGAAGGGCTCGGTGCCAAGGCGTTTAATGGCCGGAATGTACTCAAGTGGATACACAAGCATGGCGTCACTGACTTTGATGTCATGACGGACCTATCCAAGAAGCTTCGTGAACAGCTAAAGGCGATTGCAGAGGTACGGGTCCCGGAAATAGTATTTGAGCAACCGGCATTGGATGGTACTCACAAATGGGTGCTTGAGCTGGATTGCAATAATCGTATTGAATCTGTGTTTATTCCAGAACCCAATCGCAGCACACTCTGTATCTCTTCCCAGGTGGGGTGTGCGCTGGACTGTAGCTTCTGTTCCACCGCGCAGCAGGGTTTTAACCGAAATCTTTCTGCGGCGGAGATTATTGGCCAGGTCTGGGTTGCCGAGCGGCAGTTAGGGAAGTCGCTTACTAATGTGGTCCTGATGGGTATGGGAGAGCCACTGGCCAATTATGATGCGGTACTGACCGCTACCAATATCATGCAGGATGATCTGGCCTACATGCTTTCCAAGTACCGGGTAACGATCAGTACCTCAGGTATTGTGCCTGCACTTAATCAGCTGACGGATGATTCTGAAGTGAGTCTTGCTGTATCACTGCATGCACCTACCAATGAGTTGCGGGACCAGCTGGTACCGATCAACCGAAAGTATCCATTGGAGATGCTGATTCCCGCCTGTCGTAACTATCTCCGTGGTGATAAGCGACGCAAGGTGACCTGGGAATATGTCATGCTTGATGGGGTGAACGACAGTGACAAGCAGGCCAAACAACTCATAAGGTTACTGGAAGGAACACCCTCAAAGATAAACCTGATCCCCTTTAATCCTTTTCCCGGGACTGAATACCAGTGTTCTCCACAGGAGCGTATCGATGCATTCAGGCTGCGCCTGGTCAAGGCTGGCATTGTGACTACAACACGGAAAACACGGGGTGAAGATATTGATGCGGCCTGTGGTCAGTTGGTTGGGCGTGTCAAAGATAGAAGCAGACGCGAACTGAAGCAGTCAGGAGGAAGGCATTGAACGCAAGTCGGCTAGTTATTCTGGGTATATCCACGCTACTTTTTTTGGTAGGTTGTCAGCAAGGCAATGTTAGACCCGATGTGACCTCTCCAGATATGTCTGACAATACAGGTCAGTTCGGGGTTCAGAGTCGAACAGGCGCTGGTGATGTCTATGTAAAACTGGCTATAGCCTATATGGGTGAGGGTCAGCTGGATGTGGCTTTGCAGAAAGCCAATCAGGGCCTTGAGGTCGAGCCGAATAATGCTGAAGGGCACAACGTGATTGCTCTGCTCTATGATCGGCTGGGAGAGAAAGGTCTGGCAGAGAAACACTTTAAACGCAGTCTGAAGATTGATCCAAAAAACTCCTATGTGCTGAACGCCTACGCAACCTATTTATGTCAGCAGGCACGCTATGAGGACGCCGATCTTACCTTTCTAAAGGCGCTGGAAAACCCACTTTATAAGACGCCAGAAGTGGCACTGACCAATGCCGGTATCTGTGCTGAGCGAAATAATGATCTGACCAAGTCAGAAGCTTATTTACGAAAGGCGCTAAATTACAATCCAAGGTTTGCTACAGCACTCCTGCAGATGGCGAGGATCAGTTTTAATACAGGTGAAAACCTATCCTCCCGCGCCTATCTGCAGCGTTATCTTGAGCAGGCAAGGCCCAGCGCGGCATCGCTCTGGCTGGGTATTCAGAATGAGCGGATACTGGGTGATCAGGATGCCGTGTCCAGTTACACCTTGATGCTAAAGAATAATTTCCCCGATTCAATCGAAGTGCAGCAGTTACGAGATTCTGAATAATAATGAACGCCGCTGATACGAACCCAGAAGAAACCAAGGCCGTAATAGAGGGCCCAGGAAAACAGCTTCGTGACATTCGGATGGCTAAAGAGCTGGATGTCAATCGCGTTGCTGGGCTGTTGCATCTTAATGTTTCCATGTTGAAAGCATTGGAGGCTGATGATTTTAGTGAGCTGCCCGGAACCGTTTTTGTGCAGGGCTACTTGAAGAATTATGCACGCCTGCTGGATACACCGGTTGAACCGATTCTCGATGCGTTCCATCATTTTCGCCCTGAAGTTGAAGAGAAGATGGACCTGAAGGCGGCGCAGGTGAAGCATGAGGTACGCAGTAGCCATACCGTTGTGCGTCTGTTTACCTGGCTGATTGTGATTGGAATTATTGCCCTGGTGGTGACCTGGTGGCGTGGTTACTTGCAGTGGCCTATTGATCTTGGGTTGGAGTCAACCGCAACAGCGGTACAACAACAGGAAGAGCCTGTTCGAGATGAAATGCAGCCGGGACAGATGAACGGCTCGATGCCACTTCCCGCCTTACTGGGTAAGCCGGAAATACTGGATGCACCGGTAGCGGAATCCTCAGAATCTGTCGACTCGGCTGAGTCGGTTGAGCTGGCGGAGACGACAGTGGCGTCGGTCGAGACAGAGACGTCAGAAGTCTCCAGTAGTGAACAAGCTGAAAGAGTTAGTCAGCCCGTTGAAAATGAATCAACTCAATCAGATATTCCGGCCGTCGCTGAAGAGACAGTGGCAGTAACTGAGCCAGACACTGCCGCAGTACCTGTGTCTGAGCCTGCGACCCTGACGAAGGTGGAAGTGCAGTTCGCTGATGCCTGTTGGGCAGATATCAAGGATGCTTCTGGCTTATTTAGACTGGCAGGCAATAAAGCGGCTGGTGAGCGTTACGCGTTGGGTGGAGAGCCACCTTACACAATGGTGTTTGGTAATGCGGCTGCGGTGACCCTTTTAGTCAATGGCGAAGCCTTCGATTTGGCGCCTCATACCCGCGGTAATGTGGCCAGGCTTACTTTGAATCCCTGATAGACCCTATTCAGTATTCTTTCTTTAACTACAGGGAGAATGAATACGCTACTCAGTGAGTTGGGAGTACCCGACCGTGAGTTGTAACTGTTAACGCAATGTATTGATATAGAGTAATGGCAAAAAATATCCAAGCCATTCGTGGCATGCACGATATCCTCCCCGATCAGTCTCCGCTTTGGCATTTTCTGGAGCGGCAGATAAAGACGGTGGTGGAGAGTTATGGCTACAGTGAGTTACGCACACCTGTTGTAGAGATGACAGATCTTTTTAAGCGCTCCATCGGTGAAGTCACTGATATCGTTGAAAAGGAGATGTATACCTTTGAAGATCGCAACGGTGACAGCCTGACGCTTCGGCCGGAGTGTACGGCAAGCTGTGTGCGTGCGGGTATTGAAAATGGCCTTTTCCATAATCAGGTACAGCGTATCTGGTATTACGGTCCCATGTTCCGCCACGAGCGTCCCCAGAAAGGACGCTATCGCCAGTTTTATCAAATAGGTGCGGAAGCCTATGGGTTGCCTGGTCCTGATATAGATATAGAGATCATTCTTCTTACCCAGCGATTCTGGGAAGCCTTGGGTCTCGAAGGGCTGGAGTTACAGATTAATACTCTGGGTACACCTGAAGAACGATCGATTTATCGGGAGCAACTGGTTGCCTATCTGTCGGCACACAGCGATCAGTTGGATGAAGACAGTCAGCGACGTCTGATCAGTAACCCGTTGCGGGTGCTGGATTCGAAAAACCCTGCCATGCGCTCACTGATTGAGCAGGCCCCCTCACTCATGGAGTATCTGGGCGATGAGTCGCGGGCGCATTTCGATCAACTATGTGCGGGGCTGGAGGCGGCTGGTGTCTCTTATGTCATCAACACAAGGTTGGTGCGCGGTTTGGACTATTACGCACGGACTGTATTTGAGTGGGTGACAGACAAGCTGGGTGCTCAGGGTACGGTGTGTGCGGGTGGCCGATATGACGGCTTGGTGGAGCAGTTGGGTGGTAAGCCTACACCTGCGATTGGTTTTGCCATGGGCGTGGAACGCCTGATTGCTCTTCTGGAAGAGAGCGGCCATTTACCAGAGTTGGGGACGGTGGATGCCTATCTGGTATTGATGGGCGATACGCCGCAGCAACAGGGTGTGGTGTTGGCCGATAAATTGAGAAGAGAGGTTCCTGGTCTTCGTCTGGTTGCGCATTGCGGCGGGGGCAGTTTTAAAAGTCAGTTCAAAAAGGCTGATCGCAGTGGAGCGCGAATCGCGCTGGTGTTAGGTGAGGATGAGCTTGCCCAAGGTGTTATAGGCATCAAATTTCTGCGTGAAGAGGCCGAGCAGGTGCAAGTCTCACTCGACGGGCTGGCCGGCTACCTGAAAGGTATACTCTGATCTTTTAGCGAATGAACTGTTTTCAGAATTGAATTTAGCGTCCTTATCGGACAGTGAGAGGGGTTGAGATGGTCGATGTGAATCTGTCGGAAGAAGAGCAGGTTGAAGCGCTTAAAAAGTGGTGGAAAGAGAATGGCAAGTCTGTCGCAGCTGGTATCATTATTGGCTTGGGTGGTGTTTTTGGCTGGCAGTACTGGTCGCAACATCAGCAGAATGTTGCCGAACAGGCCTCACTGCAGTTTGAGCAGTTGACGCAAAGTGTGGCTGCCAACGTGCCCGCTTCAGTCAACCAGGCAGAAGCGCTGATTGCATCACACCAAGGGAGTAGTTACGCCGTTTTTGCCGCGCTGAATCTGGCAAAGGTCAAGTATCAGCAGGGTGATACAAGTGGTGCAAGGGCTCAATTGCAGTGGGTGATTGATAACGGTGCTGATCCTTCACTGCAGCAGATTGCGCGTTTAAGGCAGGCGCGAATCCTGCTAAACGAGGGTCTTGTTGATGAGGCCGCGGCCGTCATTGAAAATGCACCTATGGATAACTTTCGGGGTGACCTGGCTGAGTTGAGAGGTGATATCGCCCTCAAACGGGGTGATGAAGTCGCCGCGCGGCAGGCCTATGGTGAGGCTCTGGAATACAAGGTCAGTAATAGTGCCCTTGTTCAGATGAAATTTGATGATCTGGCTGCGGCAGAATAACCCTGGGGATCGTCTAATGATGCGCTTTCTAATACTTCCACTATCGCTGCTTTTGCTGACCGGTTGCGGATCCATGTCCTCTATGAACCCGGTGGACTGGTTTGCCGATGAGGATAACTCTGAGCCTCCGGCTGAATTGATTGAACTGACCAATGAGATAACCCCACGCGTAATCTGGTCGGCGTCGATCAGTGGGGGGGCTGATGAGCAGCGGGTCAAGCTGGTGCCGTTTGTTCGCGGTGACAGGGTTTATGCGGCTAGCAGAAACGGTGAAGTGCGGGCGTTGGACTCAGGTTCAGGTCGTGCCCTCTGGTCGGTGGATACGGAACTGGAGATATCCGGTGGCCCCGGTGCCGGTGAGGGATTGGTGCTGATTGGTACCAGTAATGGCGAGGTTGTGGCCCGGGATGCGACGA
>JAPHUG010000069.1 GCA_026197195.1 Sedimenticola sp. | reverse complement strand
TTATGCTGTTTGTTATACCTCAGTTTGAAAGTCTATTCTCCAGCTTTGGTGGTGATCTGCCTGCATTTACCAAAATGGTCATCGCTATATCACAATGGATGACTAGCTACTGGTGGTTATTGCTTTTAGGTACCTTTGCTTCGGTTTATTTCTTTGGTTTTAGCTACAAAAGATCGCGTAAAATGCGCCAGCAACTCGACAAACTGCTACTACAATTCCCTATTGTTGGCTCAATCGTCCACAAAGCCACAATTGCTAGGTTTTCAAGAACGCTCGCTACTATGTTTGCCGCAGGTGTACCCCTTGTCGAAGCACTTGAGTCTGTCGCAGGCGCCACAGGTAATATTATCTATAGTGACGCAGTCATGCGAATGCGTGAGGACGTCGCCACAGGTCAATCTCTTCAGTTAACCATGAAACAGCAAAAACTCTTTCCCCATATGGTTATACAAATGGTCGCCATCGGTGAGGAGTCGGGGTCACTCGATCATATGCTCTCCAAGGTTGCTGACTTCTTTGAAGAAGAAGTTGATAATGCCGTTGACGCACTGAGTAGCTTGATGGAGCCTATGATTATGGTGGTTATTGGTACATTGGTTGGTGGATTGGTTGTAGCCATGTACCTCCCCATCTTCAAAATGGCCTCTGTCGTTTAGCCACCTTGCTATTTATCACTTAATGAATTTCATAGACGCACTACAACATAACACGGCACTCTTTACTCTTCTTTGCACACTACTGGGACTTTTTGTAGGCAGCTTCCTCAACGTCGTCGCCTACCGGCTCCCCAAAATGATGGAGGCCGACTGGAAACAGCAGTGCAGTGAGCTGTTTGGCACTGATGAACAAGCGACTCAGGATGCCGCTCCATTTACACTCAGTCGCCCTGCTTCCAGCTGTCCGCATTGTGGTCATAAGATTCGAGCATGGGAGAATATTCCCATCATCAGCTGGCTACTGCTGAAGGGACGCTGCTCTGACTGTAAGCAGCCGATCTCCATGCGTTACCCAATTGTTGAGCTGGCCACCGGCCTGCTCTCACTGGCCGTAGCCCTGCATTTTGGCTTCAGTTGGCAGGCGGGTGCCGCCCTGGTTCTCACCTGGTCGCTGATTGCGTTGACCTTAATCGACTTTGATCACCAGCTGTTACCCGACTCCATTGTGTTACCGATGCTCTGGCTTGGGTTACTTTTAAGCCTGTTTTCCATTTTCACAGACAGCCACTCCGCTATTATCGGTGCCGCTGCAGGCTACCTCTCCTTATGGAGTGTGTTTCAATTATTTAAACTGCTCACTGGTAAAGAGGGCATGGGCTATGGTGACTTCAAACTTCTGGGCTTATTTGGGGCCTGGTTTGGTTGGCAATCCCTGATTCAGATCATCCTGCTCTCTTCTGTGGTTGGCGCTGTTGTCGGTATCACGCTGATCCTGGTACGGGGTCGAGATCGCAATATTCCCATTCCCTTTGGGCCCTATCTCGCCGCCGCCGGCTGGATCAGTATGATTTGGGGTGAACAGATCAATGCCGCCTATCTACAATGGGCAGGTCTGGCCTAAGCCGTGTTTGTCATTGGCCTGACGGGGGGGATCGGTTGCGGTAAAACAGCGGTTACAGACTGCTTCTCAACATTGGGGGTGCCCATTATTGATGCCGACATCGTAGCCCGTGAAGTGGTGCTACCGGGGCAACCGGCTTTAGAGGAGATCGCCACAAAATTCGGCAAAAACGCACTAGAGACAGATGGCTCTCTTAATCGCGGCTGGCTGCGGGAGCATATTTTTTCCAACCCTTCTGCCAAGACCCAGCTGGAAGCAATACTACACCCCAGAATTCGGGCCGAGATGCGTAGGCAGCTGGATATGATGGTAGCGCCTTATGTGATCTTTTCTATACCACTACTGCTGGAAACAGGGCAGGATAAAACCGTTGATAGGGTATTAGTGGTCGACTGTACACCTGAAGTACAGATCAGTCGCGTAACACAACGGGATGAAGCCTCAGAAGAACAAACAAGGGCTATCATCGCCTCCCAAATTGACCGAAATAGCCGACTGGCAGCCGCCGATGACGTTATTGATAACAGTGGTCAATTGAGTGATCTGCTACCACAGGTTAAGGCACTGCATCAGAAATACCTTAAACTTTCCAACTGACAAGCTTATATTGATCAATATCGGTATAATGCGATTAACTTGCATTACACGGCCTTGAAAAGGGCCACCAGACCGAACCATCAAAACACATCAGAAACATGCAGCCAGCCGCTTCAGACAAGATCATCTATGAGCATCCGCTCAATGAGAAAACCCGGACCTTTTTACGTCTGGAGCATCTGTTTCGCCAAGTCGATTTTCATATTCCTCAGTCCAGCACCTGGGATAGCAGGGCGGCCATCAGCAGCCTGATGGATATGGTGGCCATTTTCTCGCGGGCCGATATCAAAACCGACCTCATCAAAGAGCTGAAAAGACATCAGGACAAGCTGGTTGCCGTGCGTAAAAACCCGGAAGTCAACGAGGAGCGACTGGATCAAATCCTTCGTGAGCTGACAGGAATTTCCACTAAACTTCAGCAACATAGCGGACAATTAGGGCAAGAACTCAGAGAAAATGAGTTTCTTAAGAGTGTCACGCAACGAAGCAGCATTCCGGGCGGAAGTTGTGCCTTCGATCTTCCGCTGTATCACTTCTGGCTGCAGCAGCCGTTTGAGTTTCGCCAGGAACAGATTGTGGCGTGGCGAGAGACACTGGATACCGTTCATGCGGCGGTTATGTTACTACTCTCTCTTATAAGGGGGAGTACCACCCCGACCCGCGAAATCGCTCCCGGCGGTTTCTTTCAGCAGAGTCTGGATTCACAGACCCCGGCTCAGCTTATTCGGGTGGGCCTGCCGCGCGAGAGTAACCTCTATGCTGAAATCAGCGGCGGAAAACACCGTTTTACCATTCGCTTTCTCGAGCCATCCCAGATGGAGCGGGCCAGTCAGACCAAGCAGGACACCACCTTCTTTCTAAACTGTTGCATACTCTAGGCAGGAGCCAGGTTTGAAATCCGTAAAATGCCCCACCTGCAGAAAGCCTTTCGACTGGGATTCAAAACCGGAATCCAGACCTTTTTGTTGCGAAAGGTGCAGACTGATCGATTTGGGCGACTGGTTTGAAGAGAAGCACCGTATCCCGGACAAGTCAGCTACAAAAAGCTACCTGCCACCGGATGAGGAGCTGCACTAACGTTCACACCAAAGCGCACGGATGGCCGCAATTCCCTGGGCGCCAGACGCCTGCGCCTGCTGAATCATTGAAGTTTCCATGCCGCCAAGGGCGTACACCGGAAAATTGGCGTGTTGTATCAGGTCTGAGAAACGTTCCCAGCCAATCGGCTCAGCACCGGGATGGCTTGTTGTTGTCAACACCGGAGACAGCACCACAAAATCGGCACCAACCCTGCCTGCATGCTGCAGTTCTTGTGGGTTATGGCAGGAGGCCGACAGCCATTTGTCTTCAGCTATAGGGCGCTCGGAGAGGGAGAGAAGCTGCTGACTCGATAGATGATAACCATCCGCTTCTACCACCTCGACCTGCTCCACGGGAACATTGGCCAGTAAAGTTGCCCCATAACGTTGACAGAGCGGATAGACCACTGAGGCCAGTCGCCCGTAGGCTTCGCTTGTCAGTCCGGGGGCCCGCAACTGCACAAGCCTGACACCCTGATTCAGAGAGGCCTCCAGGCGCCCCAGAAAGGCCGCTTCATCCGCAGGGTCATCGCCCGTTATCAAGTAACTATCGGGAAGCTTCAGCGCATTACAGATAGGCTGATCAGCCGCAGGCATGGGGTAATCGGAAAGTTGCTCAATAGCCACCCATTCAAGCGGCTGACCCTCCATACCCATCGGCCGGCCGGCATACTTCACTATCCGATGGACATCGAGCTTGACCTGTTTATCGGGGTAGTTGTGGGTAACGGTGATGAGCGGCTGGTGCGTCAGCACCTCAATGCCCAGCTCTTCACGAATTTCGCGCCTCAACGCCTGGGAGAGATCTTCCCGGCGCTCAACCTTACCACCAGGAAATTCCCAAAGACCACCCTGATGGACATGATCAGGGCGTCGTGACAATAGAATCCTTCCTTCACTATCCTGTATGACCCCTACAGCTACATGGATCGGCAACATAGTTAAGACTTACTTAGTTGATGTGAAAGTAAAAGCGTTAAGAACGATACTCAGCATTGATCTTGACGTAGTCATAGGAGAGATCGCAGGTCAGTACCCGGGTCTCTGACTGTCCACGCCCCAGATCAACCCGGATGGTCAAAGCATCCTGCGACATCACCCGCTGACCGGCCGCCTCGGTATAGTCATCCGCGCGACCACCGTCACGTACAATACAGACATCATCCAGCCATATCCTGATCCCCTCTATCGCAAGATCTTCCAGACCTGCACGACCCACCGCCGCAAGAATTCTTCCCCAGTTTGGATCAGAAGCAAACAACGCGGTCTTGACCAGCGGAGAGTGGGCAATAGTATACGCCACATCCCTGGCTTCCGATTCGGACTCAGCCCCCTCTACCCTCACCTCAACCAGCTTGGTTGCACCCTCTCCATCTAACACGATAGCGCGAGCCAGAGACATGCAAACGGACTCTACAGCTTCGCAGAAAGCCACATAGGCGTCTGAGTGAGCATCGGTAATAGGTGAAGACTCACTTACCCCGGAGGCCATTAAAACACAGGCATCATTGGTCGATGTGTCTCCATCAACGGTGATGGAGTTAAACGAGGGCTGAACAGCCTGCTCCAGACAGCGCTGAAGCAGGTGTTTGTCGACCAGGGCATCCGTAGCAATATAGGCCAACATGGTCGCCATGTCGGGACGGATCATTCCAGAGCCTTTGGCAATGCCTGTGATCGTGACAGTTTTTCCGGACAGCTCTATCTGGCGTGTGGCCATCTTTGGCACGGTGTCAGTCGTCATAATAGCCCGAGCCGCAGACGCCCAGCCTTGCTCTGTCAGAGAGGTCAGCGCATCAGGAACGGCCACGGCCACTTTATCCACCGGCAACAACTCGCCAATGACACCGGTTGAGAAGGGAAGGACCTGATTGACCGCACAACCCCGGTTTGCCGCAACGGCCTTACAAGTCTCAAGTGCGGCACGCAAACCGGTTTCACCGGTCCCCGCATTGGCATTACCTGAATTGATCAGGAGATAGCGCGGCATGGCCTTGGTGAGATGCTCTCTGGCAATCGTTACAGGCGCCGCACAGAAGGCATTCTGGGTGAACACAGCGGCGCAACTTCCGCCTTCAGCCAATTCGATAATGACCAGATCATTACGATCACGGTACTTGATACCTGCTGACGTAGCCCCCAAGCGTATACCCGGAACGGGATTAAATACTAATGTTTCGCTTTCCGACGCTGTCTCAACCATCTCTTGTCGTCACCCTAAAAAGGTCAAGTTATTCAATTCGACCGTGACACTGCTTGTACTTTTTACCTGAACCGCAAGGACAGGGTTCATTACGGCCCACCTTTCGATCAGAACGCACAAAGGGCTGATGGGCCTCATCACCCTCACCCGCAGCTGGCTGATCAGCCTCTTCCTGATCCCCAAATCCACCAAACGTTTCATGCTGGAACTGAATATCATCCATCGGCTGCTCAGGCTGGGGTATGGCCATTGCTTCTTGCGGCTGAATCTGAACCTTGGTCAGCACGGTAACAATCTCTTGCTTGATGTTATCCAGCATGTTGGAGAACATCTCATAAGCCTCGCGCTTATACTCCTGCTTGGGGTTCTTTTGTGCGTAACCACGGAGGTGAAT
>JAPHUG010000428.1 GCA_026197195.1 Sedimenticola sp. | reverse complement strand
TGATTAGTGAGTCTATGGTATACGATTTCCTGAATTAATCAGAGTTGCCAAAGGTTTTATTAGTGTGGACAATAAAACCGTTTCTGAAACTATAGCAAAGAGAGAAACACAAACGGTTTTACAAAAAACAGAAGGCCGACAAAATGCCGGCCTTCTGAGAAGAGAGAAAAGTCAGGATTATCCCGCTGTCTCCTGCTCAATTTGTTGATGCACTTCGGCCATATCCAACTCAGATGCTTTCTGCAGCAGATCGCGGAAACCACTTTCAGGCAAGGCACCCGCCTGACTGAAGATAATCACCTTCTCACGGAAAATCATCAGTGTCGGGATTGAGCGTATCTGAAAATGACCGGCAATCTCCTGCTCATCTTCGGTGTTCACCTTGGCAAAAACCACATTGGGAAAATCTTCAGAGACCTTCTCGTAGGTCGGTGCAAAAGAGCGACAAGGACCACACCAGGGCGCCCAGAAGTCGACAACGACAAAATCATTATTGGTCACGGTCTCTTCAAAGTTCTCTTTAGTCAATTCTACGACAGCCACGGAAAATTCCTCATCTAGCCAAGTTCATTATCTATATATAATATCATTATTTTCTAATGAATTCTAATTTATACCAGTATAAAAAAAGCCGGGAAAAACCCGGCTTTTAGCATCACTCATTAGCGGGACTAGCCAAGCGCCTTGAAAATGCTGTCACGTATATCATCTACACCGCCCACACCGGCGATCTTGTGATGGACTGGAGCCCCCGCTTTTCCACTGGCAGCCCAGGACGAGTAGAAATCAATCAGCGGTTCAGTCTGATCATGATAGACCTTCAGTCGCGCCTTTACGGTATCTTCCTGATCATCATCACGCTGAATCAGTGGCTCACCCGTCTCATCATCCTTACCTTCCACTTTGGGTGGGTTGAAGGTGACGTGATAGGTACGACCAGAGGCTAAATGGACACGACGACCGGACATGCGCTTGATGATCTCTTCATCGGGCACATCTATCTCTACAACCGCATCCACCTGCACACCGACGTCACGTAGCGCTTCTGCCTGTGGAATGGTGCGAGGAAAACCGTCAAACAGGAAGCCATTCTTGCAGTCATCTTCGGTAATGCGCTCTTTCACCATACCCATGATGATGTCGTCCGATACCAAGCCCCCTTCATCCATGATCTTTTTGGCAGCTTTACCCAGTTCACTGCCTGACTTGACGTGCGCACGTAGCATATCTCCCGTAGAGATCTGCGGAATACTGTACCGCTCTTTGATGTAGTTAGCCTGGGTACCTTTTCCCGCGCCGGGACCTCCTAGCAGAATCACTCGCATTCAAATACTCCTTCAGTCACATGGTATTAATATTATTTAATGGCCCGGAGTCTGCCACAGGGCGACGCCAATCACCACTCGAGTATGTCAATATAGGAATATAAATGACTTATGTTGCAGATGCACATGGATTTTATAACCAGTTGTCCCCACTACATTTTAGTCATTTAAAAACCCGCAATGGCCAGGCCAGAGCGGGTTTGTTTTAAGCTATCTGTTCTAAACAATCAGGCCGACAGGCTCAGCATCAGCTTATTCAGACGATGAACAAAGGCCGCAGGGTCTTCCAGCTGACCTCCTTCCGCCAGGGTGGCCTGATCCAGCAGCACCCGGGACAGATCGGCAAACCGATCCTCATCCTGCTCCTGGTCCATCTTCTCGACCAAGGGGTGTTTCAGGTTCAGTTCAAAGATCGGCTTGGTTGCCGGTGCGTCCTGACCTAATTGTTTGAGCATGCGCTGAAGGTTGGCACCCATGTCATGCTCATCCGCAATCAGACAGGCAGGCGATTCCGTCAGACGGCTACTCACCCGCACCTCTTTCACATCCTCACCCAGTACCGCTTTGACCCGATCGAGCAAGCCCTTGTGTTCTTCGGCCTCTTTCTCCAAGGCTTCCTTGTCATCCATATCGCCCAGATCCAGCTGTCCCTTTGCGACCGATTGCAAGGCTTTACCCTTGTAGTCATGCAGATGGGAGACCAGCCACTCATCCACCCGATCAGTCAACAACAACACCTCTACATCCTTGGTGGTAAAGACTTCCAGATGGGGACTATGACGGGCCGCCGCATAACTGTCGGCGGTGATATAGTAGATCTTCTCCTGCTTCTCCTGCATCCGCTCGATGTACTGATCCAGCGACACGGTCTCTTCTTTGCCCTCTGATTTAGTGGTGGCAAAACGCAGCAGCCCGCCAATCTTCTCCTTATTGGCAAAATCTTCGGCCGGACCTTCCTTCATCACCTTGCCGAATTCAGTCCAGAACTTCTGGTACTTCTCGACATCGTTCTTGGCCATCTTCTCAAGCAGACCAAGAATACGTTTGGTGCTGGCGGTACGTATGGTGTCGATCTTCTTATCGTGCTGCAAAATCTCGCGAGAGACATTCAGTGGCAGGTCATCGGAATCCACCACGCCTTTTACAAAGCGCAGGTAGTGCGGCATCAGTTTATCTGCCTCATCCATGATGAAGACGCGCCGCACATAGAGCTTAACGCCATGCTTCTGATCACGCTCCCAGAGATCAAACGGGGCACGCCCCGGAATATACATCAGCGTTGAATACTCATTGGTACCTTCAACCCGATTATGGACATGCGCCAGTGGATCTTCGAAATCGTGGGCGATATGTTTGTAGAATTCGTTGTACTCATCATCCTTGATGTCGGACTTGTTGCGCATCCAGAGCGCCGTCCCTTTATTGACCTGCTCCCACTCGGGTGCTTTTTCCTCTTTCTCCTCTTTATCATCCTCTTCGGCACTGAATACCTCTTTCAGCATCTCAATCGGGATGGAGATGTGGTCTGAGAACTTGCTGATGATACTGCGCAGGCGATAACCTTCGAGGAATTCGGTCTCATCTTCCCTGAGATGCAGCGTAATGGATGTCCCTCGACCGGCCTTTTCAACCGTTTCAATGGTGTAGGCACCCTCACCTGTCGACTCCCAGCAGACGCCATGCTCACTCCCCAGGCCGGCCCTTCGGGTCAGCAGGGTGACTTTATCGGCGACAATGAAAGCGGAGTAAAAGCCCACACCAAACTGGCCAATCAGCTGACTCTGACTGGCGGCCGAGTCGTCACCCTTATTACCGAGTGCTTCGAGGAATTTCTTGGTACCGGAACTGGCGATGGTACCAATGGTCTCAGTCACCTCCTGGCGGCTCATACCGATACCGTTATCCTCGATGGTGACCGTTTTTCGCTCCTTATCAAACGAGACACGGATAGCCAGGTTTGGCTCTTCCTCGTAGAGGGCGTCATCCGTCAGCGCCTC
>JAPHUG010000462.1 GCA_026197195.1 Sedimenticola sp. | reverse complement strand
TACATTAATATGAGTAGCAAAACCACCCTGAATATCATTGCCCGGCATTTTCTGGCTGCGGCACATGGTGCCAAGCCCACGCTTACACAGGTCACACTCACCACAAGGCATCACCGCGGGAATAACAACCGCTTTACCGGTCATTGATTCCGCCCCTTCACCCGCAGCAACAACCCGACCACTGATCTCATGGCCCAGTGTCAGAGGTAACTCATGATTCGTGCGGACACCATCAAATAGAAAACCCAGGTCGGTATGGCAAACACCACACCCGGCCACTTCCACTGTCACCTCGCCTGCGGCAGGCAGATCGGGCGTGAAATCTTCCCTTACAAAGGGTTCTCCAACAGCGGTCATCAACCAACGGTGTCCGTTCATACTCATAGTGTGATCTCTCCGGAAATTACATTTCACTTACTAATGCTATGGCAATGAATTATATTTCACTTTTAGCCCTTGTCAACTTAATTTTGTGTATTATATTTCCTTTGACATGTCATATTTCATGAAATATGATTCATTAACACTGCGTTTAGCGGGGTAATTCCCAGGGAATTACTGTGATATATGCCCTTTATATAAGGTATAGATAATGAACGATATTGCATTCAGTAGTAGCAGCAACAGCAAAGGCGCCCCCCAATCGCTCTCCATTGCCCTACTGGGCAGTGGTGGATCAGGCGTCATGACCGCGGGCGGGCAGCTATTAGATGCCGCTGGACAGGCCGGCTGGTACGGCATGATGACCCGCTCATCCGGCCCCCAGATTCGCGGGGGCGAAGCGGCCGCGCTACTGCGGCTGTCACCCCAACCGGTTGAAACACATAAAGGACGCTTCGATATTCTGCTGGCTATCGACTGGCTGAATGCCGATCGTTTCGTGGGCGAGATCATTCTTGATCAGAAGAGTATTGTGATTGGTGATTCCGGGGGAACCGTACCGGAGGCGATCAGCAAGATGGGCGGTCGTTATGTGGAATTGCCCCTCACACAGCTCGCCAAATCAATCAATGGCGGACGCCCGAATATGGTGGCCCTGGGTGCCCTAGCACAACTGATCGGCCTGCCACTCCGTGCATTGGAAACCGTTCTGAGTAAATCACTGGCCAAAAAAGGCCAGGATGCCATCGACGCCAGTATTGCCGGCATTAACGCAGGGGCCGAGCAGGCGTCAGCGATTCCGGATATCCCCGACTTCGCAGTCACCCCCACTGAAAACCAGGAACGCTGGAGTATCACCGGCAATGAAGCAGCCGGTCTGGGTGCGATTCGTGGAGGTATCCGCTTTGTAGCGGCCTACCCGATCACCCCCGGAACCGAGATCCTGGAGTGGCTGGCACCCAACCTGAAGAAAGTGGGTGGCGTACTGGTTCAGGCTGAAGATGAACTGGCCTCAATCAACCAATTGATTGGCGGCTCATTCGGTGGCACCCCTTCACTGACCGCAACGTCCGGACCGGGACTGGCCCTGATGACCGAATCAATTGGTCTTGCTGTCGCATCTGAGACACCTGTAGTGGTGGTGGATGTCATGCGCGGCGGACCTTCCACCGGCATTCCAACCAAGTCCGAACAGAGCGATCTGAATATCGCCCTGTATGGCCTGCACGGTGATGCACCGCATATCGTGGTGGCCCCGATGTCGATTGGGGATTGCCTGTTCACCACGCAGTGGGCCACCCACTTGGCTGAAACCCTGCAAACCGCTGCTATCGTGTTATCCGATCAATCATTGGGTCAAACACGTGCTCTGATTGATAAGCCCGCCGATATCGCCTTTGTTTCCGGCGGTCGTACGCTCACCAGCAAATCAGAAAATTTTCAACGCTATGTGGTAAACGATTGCGGCGTTTCGCCCATGTCCATTCCGGGCACACCCGGCTGCCAGTATACCGCTGACGGGCTGGAGCACACCCCGACAGGAACACCCTCCAGCCGGGCGGAAGATCACATCCAGCAACTCAACAAACGTAAACGCAAACTGGACCAGTTTGACTATGGCGATCACTGGGCAAAGATTCTCGGTGAAGGCGAGACCGCTGTACTGACCTGGGGCTCGAGCACCGGCCCTGTCCGTGAGGCGATCGCGATGCTTGAAGCAGAGGGCAAACATGTGCGCTTAATCAGTATGCGTCTATTGTTACCTATACAGCCTGAGCGTTTAGCGGCCGCACTCCAGGGTGTGGAGAAGATCCTGGTGGTTGAGCAGTGTCATGGGGCGCAGTTTTATCACTACTTGCGTGCCCACTATGACCTGCCTGGGACCCTGCGCTCGATGGCCGTACCCGGCCCACTTATGATCCGACCGGATGATGTCTATAGCGAACTTACAGCGTGGGAGAACGCATAATGGATACAGTGACCCAGTGCCCCAGCCTGAAACCGAAAGACTACAAATCCGGTACCAAGCCGGTCTGGTGCCCCGGCTGTGGTGATTACAGCGTTCTGTTGGCGATCACCAAAGCCATGGCTGAGATGAGTTTGTCACCAGAAAACGTCGCTTTGGTATCAGGGATCGGCTGCTCATCACGTCTGCCCGCCTATCTGAATGTCTATGGTTTTCATGCCGTACATGGACGCGCCCTGCCGGTTGCAACCGGTTTGAAAGTGTCACGTCCAGACCTGACGGTGCTGGCTGCAGGTGGTGATGGTGACGGTTTCTCCATTGGCGGAAATCATTTCATGCACGCCTGTCGGCGCAACGTGGATATGACCTACATCGTCATGGATAACCAGGTTTATGGCATGACCAAGGGTCAGGCCTCCCCCACCACCGACCCTGACTGGGACAAAAGCAAGCTCACCCCGGGCGGTACCAAAATCAATCCCTACTACCCACTGGTGATTGCACTTGCCTCCGGTGCCAATTTTATTGCCCGGGCCTCCAGCACGGACCCCAATGGAGCCGCAAAAGTGTTGGTTGATGCCATGCGCCACCCCGGATTTTCGTTTGTGCATATGCTGAGTCCCTGTGTCACGTTCCGACCCGAGCAGAAAGATTGGAAAAAAATGGTGCGCTCCGCCCCGGTTGAACCGACCACCGATCCGGCTATCGCAGCAAAACGATTAATGACCGATGACAACTTCTTCCTTGGCACCCTCTACAAGGGCGATCGTCCCGCCTACCAGCCTGAACTAAAGGCGACGGTGGACAATATTTCAGAACTGGATAAAGGATTCATCCTGTGAACGCATCAAACAGCCTGAGTAAAGCCGATCTGTTGGCACGCACGTTGACTATGCTTTCTGAAACAGTTGAACGGTATGATCTGTTTGCTGATCAGATGGACGTAGTCAATAACCCTGAAGCCGCGACCCTGTTTCGCTGGCTTTCGGAAAAGCAGGGCAGCCGAACCCAGGTGGTCAAAAAACTGAGCGAGGGATTAACGCTACCCCATATCTCTCCCTGGGATTATGACTGGGATGATGCCATCAACACAGAAGTACCGGGTCACAGCAGTGCCCACTACATGATGACGCCTTACCATACACTCAGCCTCGCCATCGATGTAGAGCAGAGTGCCGCCAGGTTATTCAGTGAAATAGAACAAACCGCTCAAACAGACGAAACGAAAAAGCTTGCGCACGGATTTGCACGTGAAGCCAGCGAGTTCCGCGATTATCTGGAACACAAAAGATCAGAGCACCCGTTACCTGAAAAGGACTGGGATGAAGACTACGATCCACCACAGTTATTAGAATAGTTTCATGTGTTACTATTTTCTTAATTGAATTTAAGTAATAGCAAACCCCTTCAAAAAGGGGAATTTCGTGACATATATCAGTTATTTTTAAAACAGATATAAAAGGAGTTGACGTCTTGTAAAATTAGTTTATTTTGAAACTAATTATAAATAAGAAGTTTGAAACCAATTCCACGACATTACCAATGTACGTGTTTTTTGAAACCAAATAATACACAACAAAGGCTAAAGCGATGAAAGAGAGCTTGCAGGCAGGACTCACAAAAACCGATCGATATGAGATTGATGAACCCCGTACGGTTAATTTTGTAGGTGACGAGTGTGCTGTCTACTCCACACCCAGTCTGATCTATGACATGGAAGTCACCAGCAGAAACCTGCTTCTGGAACATCTTGATGAAGGTGAAGATTCGGTAGGCACACGGGTAGAGATGGATCACACCGGAGCCACTTTACTTGGTATGTGGGTTGAGATAACAGCAACCATTACTGAAGTAAAGGGCCGCATGGTCAGCTATGAATTTACGGCCAGGGACAATCTTGAAAATGTGGCCAAAGGAAAACACTACCGCTTTGTAGTGGACACCGCCCAGACGGCCGAGCGTCTTAAAGCAAAAGCCGCAAAAGCCATCAGCTAAAGGCAGACCAGCATGAGCCAGGAATCACCCACAGGTAAAACCAAAATACCCACTTACTGTTACCAGTGTGTTGCGGGGCCTGATCTTCTCAACGTAAGAGTAGAAGACGGCATTGCCACAGAAGTACAGCCAAACTTCGGCGCAGCCGATTGTACCCCGGCAGGCGGCAAGGTATGCGTGAAAGCCTTTGGGTTGATTCAGAAAGTCTATAATCCACACCGTATTCTGACCCCGATGAAACGGACCAACCCTAAAAAGGGCCGTAACGAGGATCCCAAGTTTGTACCTATCAGCTGGGACGAGGCGCTTGACACCATCGCCAACAAGGTCAACCAAATACAGTCTGAAGGTAAAATAGATGAAGCCGGTTACCCCCGTGTGGCCGCCAGCTTTGGCGGTGGTGGCACATCCACCTATTACATGGGTACCTTC
>JAPHUG010000206.1 GCA_026197195.1 Sedimenticola sp. | reverse complement strand
GCATCACCCTCAATCGTGGCATTCATCAGCCTTTCATGCTGGTTGCTCAGAGGTTCAAATACCCTTGGTAGGGTATAGAGCTTGTCCAGATTATGCGAGATGCTGCTCTGGAGCAGGGTGAACAGTCCTCGCATCACATGCAGTAGCACCACGTTGTGGGAGGCTTCAACAATGGAGAGATGAAAGGCCGCATCGGCTCTTGCCTCATCCATTGGGTCGGGGCTCCCGTGGTTTTTGATCATCTTGTCAAAACAGCGTTTTATCTTTTCCTTATCCTCACTGGTGCTTCGTAAGGCGGCATAGTAGGCCGCGGTTCCCTCCAGGGCATGCCGAATCTCCAAAACGTCATAGCGAGATTCTGGCATGTCACTCAGTAGAGCAATCAGGGGCTCGACAAAAGAGGGCTCCAGTGATTCGCATACATAGGTGCCGCCGCCGTGTCGCGTGGTGAGAAGCCCCTTGCTGTTCATCTTCTGGATCGCTTCACGCAGTGATGGACGCGATACCTCCAGTCGATGGGCCAGCTCCCGTTCGGCCGGAAGTTTCTCGCCAGGCATGAGGCTGCCCTCGGCAATCATCGCCTCGATTTTTTCTGCAATTTGGTCGGAAAGTCTTTGCTGTTTCATCTAGTGGTCTCAAATCTCCTAACAAGTGGTAAGACCAATTGTTACCGAGTTTAGTTCGAATTTAAAAAAAAGAGAAGTCTTGAGGCGCTATTTTATCAAATTTCTCGGTAAATTAACGCTAGAGAGTGCCTATATATAGGGTGTAAAGGGCGTTGTTTTGCCTTCATTTTGGTGTTTGACATTAGAAATTACATGGGTTAAAAATAAATTGGCCTGACCAATTAACCAAAATGTCGGGTAAACAGGATAGCCCAGTAAAACGCCCTCAGGAATTTTGATCCGTGCGAGGAGATGCCGGAGAGAAGGTCGTTGATAACCGGGCTATCAATCTGTTCCACCATTGGAGTGAGAAAAACGATGAACCGAAAATTGATCTCTATAGTTTCTGCTGCCGCACTGGCACTGACCGTATCCAGCGGCACTGTACTGGCAGAGAAGAAAACGCTTTTGAAAGTGCCTGTCTACTTTGGTACACACCTGACCGGACTGGGTAGTACCCCAAAATGGCTGTCTGAGCATCTTAATGAGGCCAGCGGTGGTAGTGTCAAAATCAAGGTTTATGAGCCAGGTAAGCTGATTCCACCGAAAGAAATCCTTGAATCTGTTGCCAGTGGTAAAGTCAATGCAGGCTATACCACCCCCGGTTACAACACCGGTGTACTGGGCGCTAAAGGCGGTATCTTCTCTGCGGTGCCTTTTGGTCCTGACGCATCTGAGTTCCTTGCCTGGGTCTATTATGGCGATGGCCGTAAATTGTGGCAGGAGATGTATGACAAAAAGGGGCTGAACGTACATTCAATCCCCTGTGGCATTGTGGCGCCAGAGACCTCTGGCTGGTTTAGCAAGGCCATCGACAAGCCTGAAGATCTGCAAGGCCTGCGTATGCGTTTCTTCGGTCTGGGTGCACTGGTAATGGAGAAGATGGGTGTTTCCACCAGTCTGCTGCCTTCCAGCGAAATCTTCCCTGCACTGGAAAAGGGCGCGATCGATGCGACCGAATTCTCGATGCCTGCTATCGACAAGCTACTGGGCTTCCACAAGATCCTCAAGTTCAACTACTACCCCGGTTGGCATCAGCCAGCTACCCTGTTTGAGCTGTTGGTGAATGGTGATACCTGGAAAGGTATGAGCAAGAGTCAGCAAGGCATGGTTGAGATGAGCTGTAAAGCAGCCATGTTGGATGCACTGGCACTGGGTGAAGCTATTCAGTTCCCACAGATGAAAGAGAATCTGGAAAAGAACGGTGTTGAGAACCGTTACTGGTCTGATGAGATTCTGGGTCAGTTCAAGAGCAAGTGGGGTGAGGTTGTAGCTGAAGAGTCTGCAAAGGATCCTGAGTTCAAGGCCATCTGGGACAACATGCAAGCGTTCCGTGATGACTATGCCGTCTGGAACGAGTGGGCATTCCTGCCACGTCCAGGAACGGTTCGCGAGAAGTAATCAAGCGACTGGAGGAGGGGTCCCTGTGCGGGATCCCTCTTTTTTTGCACCTGTCTTTTGTTGCCAACACTCATTGACTGATTTCTGGCAGCTTTATTTAACACAGTATCGAGGCGAGAGATGAATCAACCCAACGATCTGGAATACCGTATCCCCATCGTCGATGCCCTGAATGGATTCGTGCAGCGTATTGGCCATGTTATGGCCTGGACAAATGTTTTTCTGATAGGCGTCATCCTGGTTCAGGTTGTTCTTCGCTACGGGTTTAACAATGGATTGGTTTATCTGGAAGAGTTGATATGGCACGTCTATGCAGTCGGCTTCATGTTTGGCCTCAGCTTTGCCATGACGAATGATTCACATATTCGTGTGGATATTATTCACATGAATCTTTCACGAGAAAATCAACATCGTTGGGAAGTCTTCGGCATTCTTTTCTTGCTTCTTCCATTTATTGTGGTGATTTTTTTACATAGCCTTGAATGGGTTTACTACTCCTATGAAACGGGTGAGAGTTCGGCCAATCCTACCGGGCTACCTTATCGCTGGATTATTAAATCGGTGAT
>JAPHUG010000482.1 GCA_026197195.1 Sedimenticola sp. | reverse complement strand
CGGCCACGACATCACCGCTTTTACCCATTTTGATACGGGTTGAGACAAAACCTTCGGCACCCTCTTTCAGGTTGAAGTTAGCGATCAGTGGCACAGGATTGTTGGCCGCCATGATGGCAATAGACTCTACGCCTGCCATGGACGTACTCACCGTAACGGGGACAACAGCACCGTTTTCAGCAATATCGGGAGCCTTGATCTTGATGTCACCACTCTCTTCTGCACTATCGGCGCCCATGATGGCACTGAGTGCGCTGGGTATATCTTTTGCGGTAAAGGCATCTTTTGGCCAGGCGGCCAATACTTGACCTGGAGTCAGTAGGCCGGCACCGATGGCAATGCCGATTGCGCTGGTTGCAAACGTGCCTTTCAGTAAGATCCGGCGGTTCAAGTCTATCTTCATTTCTATCTCCTGTTTCAACAGAGGGATGGTGTCTGTTCTGTCGTTAAGAGGTTGCACATGTATAACGCAAAGGTGTTCAAGAACCGTTGCGCATCTTGTTTAGAGCGGTGTCTTGGTTAATCAGCAAGATCACTTCAGCGCCACTCAATTACATGGCATGCCCTCGCTTGCCTGAAATTGATTCAATCACTCTCTACAGTGTGCCTCTCCGTGAACGGGAATGCACATAAGCAAGAGATATGACCATATAAAAAGGATGGCTGACTGAAATTGCCCTTCTATAAGATTGGCTGTGTCTGTTACCTCCAAGTTTTTATTTGCCTGTGGATGACAGAATCTAGTTGTTATTGAAAGTCATTCTGCCAGCGTATTACACAGGATCATATCAAGCATACTCCAAGCGCAGTTGATGGAAAAGCGGAATATGGTGAGTCGTGTGGTTATCGATTTCGATCGTCCAGATCCTTCTTTTCCTGTCGTATCTCTTTAAGACGAGCTGCCATTTTTGCACTCTCGTAATAGCTCAGGTTTCGATCTTTTAAAGCGATCTCCAATTGCATCTGGGCCTCTTTCAGGGCGCCCGTATGGTAGTAATATTCAGACAGGTATTGATGCCCCTGGGTTTTGTTTCCACTATCCCCTGCGGCTTGCGCGAGAAGTTTATAGATCAGTGCATTGTCAGGGTGGCCTTGCAAAAGCTTCTCCAGTAAGGGCTTTACTGTTGTAGGTTTTCCGATGTCCAGTAGTGCCTGGGCAAGATAGATTGAAAGAGGGTAGTTACCCGGGTGTTCCGCCAAGCCGGCCTCTAGGGTTTTCACCCCTAGTGTGGCGTTACCATCCAGCTTCTCCAGTTCAGCTTTTGCAACCAGATATTCGATCTGATTCGGTCTGAGCGCATTCAGTTGGTTGGCCAGATCCCGGGCCTCTGCGTACTGCCGGTTCCCCATCAGTGACAGAAGATAGCCATACTGATGAGCCTCTTCATTTCTATAGCGACCCTCTTTCAAGGTTTTGCTGTAAAACTCGATGCCATCACGGGGGTCATTGAATGCCAGAACCCGTAGCCGCTCTTTAGCCAGATGATAGCCGAGCGAATCGCTGCGCTGTTTATAGGGGTAGTTGTCTGAGCGGCCATAGGCATCAGCTATACGATTTGTGGTGACAGGATGGGTGCGTAAAAACTCAGGAAGTTGCCCGTTATCATAGAGACGAGATGCTTTGCCCATGCGGGAAAAGAATACCGGCATGGCGGTAGGGTCGAAGCCGGCGGCTGCCAGTGTCTGAATGCCGATACTGTCGGCTTCCTCTTCATGAGAGCGGGTGAAGTTGATCTCCCGCTGTATCATTCCGGCCTGAACACCGGCGGCAGCTGCTACGGCAAAATCAGAATTGTTTGTGGCCGCGCCTATGGCTACAGCGGCAATGGCCAGTGCGGCGGCCGGTAGGGACATACTCTTAACCGCATCATAGGTTCTTACCAGGTGTTTTTGAGTGATATGGGCTACTTCATGGGCGATGACAGAAGCCAGTTCACTTTCAGATTCTGTTGTCGTAATCAGGCCGGAGTAGACGCCGATATTGCCGCCTGGTCCTGCGAATGCATTGATCTGTGGGCTGTTTATCAGGAAAAAATCAAAGCTGCCGAAGGCGTCATTACTGGCATTAACCAGTTGATCGCCCAGTGACTGGATATAGGCCGATAACAGTGGGTCCTGGATGACCGGCATGGTGCTGCGAATGCTGCGCATGAAGGCGCGGCCAAGTCGTTCCTCTTCGGCGGGTGTGAGGATGTTGCCTGACGGGTTGCCGATGTCGGGTAAAGCGAGCTCCTGGGCGCTGACAGGCTGAGCTGGGAGCAGCAACCCGATAAGGAGCAGCACGAAAACCAGACGAAAGGGTTGAAAAGGGAGTGTGTATGCAGACTGTGTCATGCCATGAAAGACCCACGAGCGCGGGAATAGTTCAGTGATCAGCAGGCTGCTGGCTTGTGCCACCCTTCACCTCTATTCCATCAAGTTCCTGTTGTATCCGTCCAATATAACAGGATTAATCCTCTCTCTGCAGAGAGGGCGGCTATTCCGGCGGCTCAAATAAAGAGGTTCTTTACGATACGGGTGAGTTGTTTGATCAACTCTGGAGCGTCGACATCCATCACCTGGTCTATCACCCAGCGGTTTTCCTGGCTCTCGCCCATGGTCTGCTGAATCTCGTAGCCGAGGTGTCGCAGAAAGGGGTAGGTGGGACCTTCATCGGTATAACCATGGTCGGCATATTCAGAGGCGCGTTGATTAAAGACGTTGATGAATTTGCTGCGGTAATCGCCTGCTCCCAGCAGGGCCTGGCTGTTTTCATCAAAATGATCGGCCATCTTCAACACAATGGCCGTGACCAGTTCCCGCCGTTCATCATCAGTGAGAGAGCTGGCTGTCATTCGCTCTACCGCCAGTGCCTGAAATATCAGGTATTCGGCGATGACCGCCAGCCGCTGTTCATCATCACGATAGGTGAAGTGCTTGCTATGAAGGGTCACCGCTTTGTCCATGCCCAGGCGCCAGGCATTGAAGGCAATAGCACCCCCTATCTCGGCCAGTGTCCGCTCTGAATCCTCTTTGTGCCACTGGCTCTTCAGTCTCAAGGCCATTGTTCTATCCTCGTACGGGGTGCTGCCATAGGGCGCACGCTCGAATAATATTAGTTCAGATTAATATAGCACAGCAGGAAGGGGTTGTAAGAGGCGAAAGCGAGCACATAGCCAGGTAAAATTTCTGGATACATTTGATCTGGTTTAAGGCGCAATCATCCGCTAAGTGGATAATACACGCAGAAAATTTAAGCCCACTGAGGAGTCAGCGATGCATTATCCCGTTTTTTATGACCAGGTAGCCCCGATCCTGTTAAGAGACCCCCTGGCGGCATTTCTGGGGGCCTTTGAAGAGGGGGTGATGCAGATTGGTTATCTTGATGTGGTGCGTCTTGCCGGCCACTCTTGCCCCACGGTGGCGGGGGCCTACTTGATGGCCAGAGAGGGGCTCAAAGCGCTTTATGGGGATCAGCTACCCGTGCGGGGTGAGATCGGTGTGGAGATGCAGCAGTCCGTTGATGAGGGTGTCTGTGGTGTCATCGCCAACGTCTTGTCATATATAACAGGTGCAACGGATAAGAGCGGCTTTCATGGGCTGGCAGGCCGGTTTGACCGGCGTAACCTGCTCTCGTTTCAGAATGACATCGCCACCCCGGTGCGCCTGATAAGACAGGATACCGGGCAAGCCGTCTCCATTAACTATGACGCCAGTGGCGTACCGGCTGATCCGGCAATGGGGGCGCTGTTTTCAAAAACGCTATCAGGGGAAGCTGGCACAGAAGAGGCGGAGCGTTTTGGGCAGCTATGGCAGGCACGCGTGAAAGCGATACTCTGTGATTACGCTGATAAGCCGGGTTTGATCACACTTTTCTAAGCGAGCGCAAAATAACGGTGATAAGCCGATGGTGAGGTGCGCCCTCATCATCGGCTTATCCGTCTGATCAATACCCGCCTTTACGCTTGGTCTCGGGCAGTCCTGCTATTTTTCCAGCCTGCTTTGCTGGACCCATCGGGAAGTGCTCATAGAGTGATTTAGCGTCTACCTTGGCCAGATCGGTCCAGACCGACTTGAAGTGTTTGACCATGTTGCGCTCGTTGGGTTGATTGCCGTTGTTGTTGAAATATTCATCACGCAGATAGTTGATTACATCCCACGCCTTTTCAGAAAGGGTGATG
>JAPHUG010000508.1 GCA_026197195.1 Sedimenticola sp. | reverse complement strand
TAGAGAACCGCAAATAACCAGATGGCCAATCGCACCATCGCAGATTGAAACTCGGGGTTTTTCAGTAGAGCGGGGTCTAACCGGTTGAGCATCCTTTGCCTCGGGTATTGTGCTAATGCGTCGCTTGTGGCACCACATACTACTTTATATCTGCCCAATACTAAAATCATGAGCCAATGAAAAAAAGCCATCATAACCAGAATAGCCAACCACAACACATTAATCGGTCTGAAAAACAGAGCCATGATAAAATGGCCTAATGAATAAGCAGATCAGACAAGCCATCTTTGAGCGGTTCAGAGAGCAAAACCCTGCCCCAACGACCGAACTAAACTATCGCTCCCCGTTTGAGCTATTGATTGCGGTAATCCTGTCAGCACAAGCCACCGATAAAGGTGTCAATAAAGCGACAGAGAAACTCTTCCCCGCGGCCAACACCCCTGAAACAATCCTGTCACTGGGCGAAAAGGGGTTGAAGTCGTACATAAAAACCATAGGCCTTTTTAACAGTAAAGCCAGCAACATCATAAAGACCTGTGAACAGCTGATTAAGAACCACGACAGCCAGGTCCCCGACGATCGGGCCGCATTGGAAGCCCTGCCGGGCGTCGGTAGAAAAACAGCCAACGTCATTCTGAATACGGTATTCCGACAACCCACCATGGCGGTAGACACCCATATCTTCCGGGTGGCCAATAGAACGAAGATTGCACCCGGTAAAAATGTTTTGGAAGTAGAGAAGCGATTACTTCGAAATATCCCTAAGGCGTTTCTGCTGGATGCCCACCACTGGCTGATCCTGCATGGTCGTTATACCTGCATTGCTCGCAGTCCCCGTTGTGGTTCATGTATTATTGAAGACCTGTGCGAATTCCGCGATAAAAAACTGGATTAATCAACCATGTTTGGTAGTGATAGAAATCAGATGCGTCGTTTTTTTACCGATACCTGGCGCAAAGCACGGGATGGCGAGGCTTTAATTCCACTCGAACAGTTGATAGCCGGCATTATCCAGCAACACCCGGAATACCATGCCCTGATTGAGGCCCCTGATCACTCGCTGGAAAAAGACTTCCTTCCTGACGGCGGAGAGACCAATCCGTTTCTACACATGGGCATGCATATCAGCCTACAAGAACAGGTGGGGACTGATCGGCCTGCAGGAATACGTGTACTCTACAACAAGGCCGTGACCAAAATTGGCGACAGTCATGAAGCAGAACATCAGTTAATGGAGTGCCTGGGACAAATGCTTTGGGAGGCACAGCGGGCTAACCGCGCCCCCGATGAGAAAGCGTATCTGGCCTGTATAAAAAAACAGCTCGGTAAGTAACAGGGCTACTCTCAATCCCGCTCAAGTTGCTCGCGGGCTTGCCGTATCTGTGCACCCTGCCGCTGGATAACGTGCTGAATCAACACATCCCGGTCCCGTTCCCGGATGTGGGTAAATGAAGTACGCAGGTGATACTGCTGCTTCGATTCTGCTGTATCAACCGGATCACAACTGATCACCTCGGCAAAACTGAGAATCCCGGTATAGGAGGGCATCAGCAAGATCTTGAGTTCAAGAATGCTTCCGGCTGCTATCTGCTCATCCACATAAAAGGAGATCCCTGTGGCACTCAGGTTGACCTCCTGAGCAGGCTGTACAAACAGTTCGGTGGTCTGTGCCAGAAAAGCCCGACCGAGAATATCAATCTTCTTATCCAGCGATTTCAGATAGGCCGCAATCTCAGGCCGACTGGCCTCGATCTTGTGCATTGTGCCCATCATTTCCTGGGTGACCGCAGCCAAACTGCTGACCACGGTAAAATGGCTATCCAGCTCCCTTTCAAGCCGCTCTACACAGGCAGGCACTTCCTCCAGGGGCACCGGCTTGAAGCTGAGACTGAGGCTATCCTCAATCCGAAAATATTGTCTTCGCTCATCCTGGCCGGTAGTCAACTGCTTATCACTCCTGTATACGATTTAGGTTTATCAGTCAGTTCTTAACCTTGCGGGGCTGTCAGGTCTAACGACTCACCACTCTCAATATCCGAACCCCGTTCAATGACCAGCTCTACCCGTCGGTTCAGTGCCCTGTTTTCACGGGTATCATTGGGAGCCAGCGGCCGGGAATCGGCATGCCCTTCCACGGTGACACGATTTGGATCAATATTGGGATCATCCAGTAGTGCATGAACCACCGTTACCGCACGCGCGGAAGAGAGCTCCCAGTTGGACCGAAAACGTCTTGTGGAGATCGGAATATTATCGGTATGTCCAGCCACGACAACCTTACCGGGTGTCTTGGCCACCGCCTCGCTGAGTCGAACCATTACTCCATAAAAATCATCATTCAATTTGGCACTACCCGAGGGAAACGAGCCTTTCTCATTGATTCGGATGATAATTTTAGCCTGCTCAGTCTCCACACTGACCAGATCCTCTTCAATCTCCAGCTGCATGGCATCTCGAATGGATTCAGCCTGCTCGGCAACCTCCTGCATCAGCTTTTCTAAAGCCGCGGCAGCGGCCGCAGCGGCGGCATCTGCCGCATCAGTACCTCCACTATCGGGTACATCCAGATTTCGCTTCTCTACATCCGTCGTCTGCTGGCGTATCTCATTAATCAGTGACGGCTCGGGTATAGTTGAGGGGCTGAACTCCTGCTTGATGACACTGGTACCCATGACAATCTCATTCGCCGGGATTTCACGCTGAACACCAAAGGCATCTTTCATCGAGTCCGCCATCTTTTTAAAGCGGATGGCATCCATCTCAGCAAAGGAGAGTAGCAGTACAAAAAAGCACATCAGCAAAGACATCAGGTCGGCGAAGGTAG
>JAPHUG010000299.1 GCA_026197195.1 Sedimenticola sp. | reverse complement strand
TTAGGATACAATTCTGCAAAAAGCCATTGAAATCCGTGGAGATTTATCGGCATGAGCCTATATGCCGCCGACAAACTGATTGGTCAGGCTCGACAGCTTGCTGCCGAGTATCGGCGTACTATGGGGAAACCCCTGCCCGGAATCAGTAATGAAATCGCGCTGCATGATGCTATACGACTGCTCCGTCTGAAACAGGTCGATGCTTCGGTGGGCGGGTATGATGCGGTTGATCCGGCCCGAAATGATCTCCGGGTTCAAATCAAAAGCCGGACCATATTCGATGAGAGTAAGACTGGCCAGAGAATTGGTCAGATCAAGGCCGATCAGCCTTGGGACTCTGTTGTGCTGGTGCTTATGGATGACGATTATGAGCCGTATGAGATCTATGAGGCGGATCGTGATGAGCTGTTGGACTATATGGAGCAATCCAGCAGCAACCGGGCCAAACGGGGGGCGTTGTCTGTCGCTCGGTTCAAGATAATCGGGCGTCTGGTCTGGTCTCGCGAACAGGGCTTGGCCCCAGAGCTATGGGATAATCAGGCCGGATAACGCCTCGATGTCTGATATTAATGATATTCTAGGGCCAGAGGGGCTGTTGGCCAGCTCTGTCGAGGGCTTTACCTACAGGCCCCAGCAGGAGGCGATGGCCGAGGCTGTGCTTGATGCCATGCTGCAGGGCGAAGTGCTGATCAGCGAGGCGGGTACAGGTACTGGAAAAACCTTCGCCTATCTCGTCCCCGCACTACTATCATCCCAGAAAGTCATTATCTCCACCGGCACCAAAAACCTTCAAGATCAGCTGTTTCACCGTGACCTTCCCCGAATAAAAAATGCCCTGGCCATTCCGGTTGATGTGGCGTTGCTCAAGGGGCGTGCCAACTACCTCTGTATCCATCGCATGGAGATGGCCTTGCTGGAGGGACGACTGAATAGCCGTGAGATGGTGGACCAGCTGTTGCAGGTTCAGCGCTGGTCGGGTCGCACCCGAAGCGGTGATGTGGCCGAACTGTCTGAGATTCCGGAAGATGCCAGAATCTGGCCCTTGGTCACTTCGACAACTGAGAACTGCTTGGGTCAAGAGTGTAACGCCTACAGCACTTGTCATCTGGTTGAGGCCCGGCGTCGTGCCCAGGAGGCGGATCTGGTGGTGATAAATCACCACCTGCTGTGTGCAGATTTTGCCCTGAAAGAGGGCGGTTTTGGAGAGTTGCTGCCTAGTGCCGACTGTTTCATTGTGGATGAGGCCCACCAGCTCCCCGAGGTGGCGGGTAACTTTTTCGGGACCGGGGTCAGTGGAAGGCAGTTGCTGGACCTCTGTCGTGACATTGATACGGAGTACCATAAGGAGGCGGGGGACCTGAAAGAGATCCCCGAGCAATCAGCCCTTTTAAGCAAGTCTGTGCGGGATCTGCGCCTGCTGTTTGGTCTGGATTTGCGGCGGGGCTCCTGGTCTGAGATAGCGGCTGATGAGCCGGTTATTCGTGGTTTGACCCAGGTGGATGAGTCTCTGCTTGAGATGACCAGTCTGCTCTCTGCGGTTGAGGGGAGAGGAAAAGGTCTGGATAGTTGTCTTGCGCGCTGTAATTTGATCCACGCCACGCTAAACGAATTGTTGATGGAAGGGGAGAAACAGCAGGGCTATATTCGCTGGTTTGAAACCTATCGACAGAGTTTTCGTCTGAATCGAACGCCCTTGGATATCTCGGGTCTGTTCAAGACCCAGATGGAGTGCCACCCTGGGAGCTGGATATTTACCTCTGCTACCTTGGCGGTGGGGAACGATTTTAAGCACTTTCAGCGTCAACTGGGTTTGGATGAAGCCCGCACGGCTTGCTGGGACAGTCCCTTCGATTATCCGAAACAGGCGCTCTGGTTTGTCCCGAAGGGCATGCCGCAGCCACGAGAATCACACTATAACCAGACCGTCGTGGATATTGTCACGCCCGTCATAGAGGCCAGCCAGGGCCGTGCCTTTATCCTGTTTACCAGTCACCGGGCATTGCGTGAAGCAGCAGAAGCCCTGGAGAGCCGTATTCAGTATCCCTTGCTGGTCCAGGGTAGTATGCCAAAGGGCGAGTTGTTGGCACGCTTCAGAAAGCTGGGAAATGCGGTGCTGCTGGGTACTTCAAGTTTTTGGGAAGGGGTGGATGTGCGCGGTGAGGCGCTCTCCTGTGTGGTCATCGATAAGCTCCCCTTCGCCTCGCCGGGTGATCCGGTACTGCAGGCGCGCATCGATGCTTTGAAGAAACAGGGGGGCAACCCGTTCATGGAGTTTCAGGTTCCCCAGGCGGCTATCGCACTCAAGCAGGGAGCGGGGCGACTGATCCGTGATGAAACCGATCGGGGGGTGCTGGTCATCTGTGACCCCCGGTTACTAAAAAAGGGTTATGGCCAGGTCTTTCTGGATAGTATGCCGCCGATGGCCAGAACCCGTGACATTCAGGATGTCATCCGTTTTTTTGAGTCGGAATCGAGCTGATTGAAAGATCCTCGGGGGTGATAGCTCAGTCACCAAATCCATACTGCTGGATCATGTCCCGAATCGGGTCCAGGGTCTCTTCGGTGGGGTTAATCAGCTGGAAACCGGTGTCATAAAAGTCTTTATTAATATCGTTATGACTCCAGCGGCTCATGGCGCGAAAGCGAATGGCGTCGGGGTCGCCCTCCATATTCTGCCATCGTAATTCCAGTTCAAACTCTTTGCCTGTTTCTATGGGGGCTTCACTGATCAGCATCAGTCCATCGATATTGATATCCACTACGTGCCCAATCTGTTTGTTTGTCGCCGTGTCCCATACCCGCAGATAATAGATCAGGTGGCGTCTGTGGATGGCGCGGCGTTCATCAACAACATGCTCACCCTGGGAGGCAGACTCATATTTTTTACCAAAGTACATGGTTAACTCCGTAAATTGGACAGCTCGGAAGAATTACCTTAATTGTAGACAGAAAATGAACGGATGACTTTAGAATTTGGTCACTTTATCCACTAGCTGAGATACAATCAGAGTCATGAAAATACTTGCCATAGAAACGGCTACTGAGGCCTGCTCAGCCGCCCTTTTGATTGATGATGTGATCATCTCGCGTTATCAGGTGCAACCTCGAATGCACAGTCAGCTGATTCTGCCGATGATGGATGAGCTGCTGGCGGAGGCTGACGTGGGGCTCTCTTCACTGGATGCGATTGCTTTTGGTCGTGGGCCGGGCGCTTTTACCGGAGTACGCATCGCAGTGGGCGTGGCACAAGGTGCCGCCTTTGCTTCAGATCTCCCTGTTGTGGCGGTCTCGACCCTGGCTGCACTGGCCCAGAGAGGCTATCGAGAACAGGGTTTTCAACGCCTGTTGCCGGCCTATGATGCACGCATGAATGAGGTCTACTGGGGCTGTTATGAAGTGAATCAGACAGGCTTGGTTGAGCCCGTTTTCGGGGAGTCGGTGTCCGCTCCGGATGCAGTGGAACGACCAGATGGTTCAGGCTGGTATGGGGTGGGAGCCGGTTGGGGGAGTTACTCTGACGCACTCAAACAGCGCCTCGGTGAGCGTCTGGCTGGTGAGAAGCCCGAGCTGCTCTGCAGTGCTGAAGATGTAGCACGGCTCGGTGTGGCGGGTTTCGAATCAGGAGAGGCGGTGGCGGCAGAG
>JAPHUG010000405.1 GCA_026197195.1 Sedimenticola sp. | reverse complement strand
TCCCACGGTGATTTTGTTTCACAAAGAGCAGGAGTTGGGCCGTTTCAGTGGCGCACGTGCCAGCCACTGGATCCAGGAGTGGATTGATCAGCACTGGCGCTGATGCGGGTAACGGTTACCATTTTTTGATCTTTCTGAAAAATCCTACAAATGAGCAGGTGAATAGGAGGGGTGAGACGCTTGAATGGCGTATAAAATTATGCTGCTTACACCTTGTTATATGCAGCGCAAAGAAGCCTGTTCTGATTTCATAAAACCTCAGAAAAAGTGCTTCAGTTAATCCGGGTGTTAACCGATACAAGATTTAGATCGAGTAAAATTTACTTTTTAACCCTGCAGAGGGACTCACAGGGTCAATGGAGACAGTGAAATGGGAATCAGAGGTTTGTTTTCAACTACAAGACGTCAGTTTTTATTATTGATACTGCTGATGTTCGCATCATTCTCAGCGATGGCAGAGCAGCTTGACGGGCCACAACAGGTGATTCAGCGCATCTCTGATGAATTGCAGACCATTCTGGTGAACAATCAGGACAGGCTGAAGGAGGATCCCTCGTTTGTCTATCAGCTGGCGAATGAAGTACTTATCCCTCATGTGGATTTCGGTCATGTCTCCAGCCTGGTGTTGGGAAAATACTGGCGGCGGGCATCGGAAGAGCAGCGGCGCGAGTTTTCGCACCAGTTTCAACGTTTGTTAGTAAGGACTTACTCCACAGCTTTCAAAGAGTTACAGGGCTGGGAGATCAGCTATACCCCTCTGAGAATGAACGCAGGTGATGAGGATGTGGCGGTCCATACCCAGGTGAACCGGACCGGTGCGCCCCCTGTGGATGTGGTCTACCGAATGCATATTAAAGACGGTGACTGGAAGGCCTATGATGTCAAAATTGAAGGTATCAGCCTAGTGACCAACTACCGCAGCAGTTTTGCCAAAGAGGTACGTCGCAGTGGCATGCGTGGGTTGATCGAGCGTATCACTGAGCTGAATGACCGTCGTTCTCAGCGGGTTGCCAGTACCAATCAGAGTTAAATTGTGCGATTAGTGTCAGGTTATTTAAAAAAGTCAAAAAAATGTCTACAGTTTGAGTAAAGGCGGCCGTTAAATAGAGTGAAGGTTAAGGCCTGCTTCATAGATGAATCGGGCATGGCAAAGGGTACATCGTGGCATAGTAATGACGGTTTATTGGATTCATTCATCTAACCGTCCTTCGTTGCAACTCCTCCGGCGCTTACACGGCGCTTTCCGGGCTCATCCCCTCCCCAGATGAGTCCGTTTTTTTTATTCCCCATAAAGCAGTCTGGCTGTTCTGATTTCGAGTGGACTAGCCTCGAATCACCTTTCCTGTTGCCCCATCCCTGATCGTAGAGGGCGAGGGGTTGTTGCCAAGGGGAGCATGAATGATGCAGTCCACACCACTGCCCAACTGTTTTCTTACCTGCAATGGGTTCTTGGCCGGATGTTTACCGGAGCGGTTTGCGCTGGTCGAGACGATGGGGGAGTTGCAGGCCCTGCAGAGGGCGGCAGCTACCGGGTGCCCGGTGACCCTGACGGCCAGTGTACTGTGTATACCCGTCAGCCAGAAAGGCAGGTTATCAGCCGCAGGGAGTAGCCAGGTATTGGGACCGGGCCAGCTGGCTTTTATCACCTGCATCCGGTCCTCATCCAGGGGTTTGATAAAGGGAATAAGCTGCTGGTAATCGGCTGCAATCAGAATCACCCCTTTTTCAATGGGGCGCTGCTTCAGGCTCAGCAGCCATTCCATGCTCTGTCGATTCAGCGGGTCGCAACCAAGGCCATAGACGGCCTCGGTCGGATAGGCGATGAGGCCGCCGCTGTTAAAACAGCGAGCGGCCTCGCGTAATTTCCAGTGGATGAGGGGTGATTTCATCCGTTACCGGGATTACAGGGACGCCTGTAGTTTGGCGTCTTTTTCGATTACGCCAGCGGCATTGGCTTCACGATCGGCCTTGATGCGACCAGCCAGATCCGAATCGGAGAGCGCCAGGATCTGAGCGGCAAGATAGCCGGCATTCTTGGCTCCGGCCTTACCTACAGCGACCGTTGCAACAGGGATTCCGCCGGGCATCTGCACTGTAGAGAGCAGGGCGTCCATACCTTGCAGTGGGCCGGCATCCAGCGGAATGCCAATGACGGGCTTGAGGGTCAATCCTGCCACGGTACCGGCCAGATGCGCTGCCAGGCCTGCCGCACAGATAAAGGCGGCACAGCCGCGAGCATCCGCGTCCTTCACATAGCTGTGAGTGGCGTCAGGGGTACGGTGAGCAGAGGTGATCTTTGCCTCAAAAGGAATATCCAGAGACTTGAGTACATCCATCGTTGACTGAAGGACGGGCAGGTCAGAATCAGACCCCATCAGAACGGCTACAAAAGGTTTACTCATGGTTAAATACCCAAAATCAAATAAAAATGAGCAGGCAACGATACCTGAATTATTTGTCCCAATCTACGTTATCATGGTTGAAAAGTGAGCTTGGGAAGTAGTGTCCCCGTGCTCCTTCTCCCCCAGAAAGGTGGTAGCAGCAAATTTCTGCCTTTTGGGCGTTGCTGTCAATTTAAGGTGGTCAGGACTGTTTTCGTGATTCCCATCACCGTAGGAGACAGGGCTTCCAGGTGAAAGTTCTGATGTTATTGTAACTAAGCAGGGGTCTAGGGTTCAGTATGGGGTGAGACAGCCACCTGTTTTCCCGTTCCCTGTTACTATAGGGCTATTGGAGCATTGGTGAATCGAAAAAAATGTCCACGGATTTACAATTAAAGACCCTCTGCGATCGTGCAACTGAGGCGCACACGCAGTTTCAAAAAGCGATCAGTGACATCAACCCCATTGTCGGGGTGAGTCAGCATATGCGTAAAAATGGGGTACCAGCCGACGCCATGACCATCGAGTGCTTGGCCAGTGGAAAACGCATTATTCTGATACTGCATGATCAGGCCCCCGATATTGTCAGCTATCAGTTGACCTTTAGAGATCAAGACCCAGACAAGGCCTTTACCCGTATGCCGTTCAACGAGATGACGGCGAAGGCGCTCTACGAACTGATGAAGGATTATTTTGTTTGAGGGTTAGACAGCTTTTCCACACTGAATACAAAACTTGTTCCCCGGCATGATTTCTCCGCCACAATAGATACAGTATTTAGAGGACTTAATCGGTTTTTCCGTTTCGGGTGAAAGCGTT
>JAPHUG010000004.1 GCA_026197195.1 Sedimenticola sp. | reverse complement strand
GCCTGGCACTTAAAGCGCCCCTCCCAAAAACGGCCCGTACAGCCATCCTCAGCATTTGCTTGGCGTGCAATGGTCTCGTTAAGACAACGCATAAACCAGCTAACTGATTGAAGACGTTCTCGCCAGGTTTCAGCTAGGGTTTCAACGTGTTCCAACTCATCCTGAGACAAAAGGTCGTTGTTCAGAAAACGCTGGCTTAATAGGGGGCCATTGAATAATTCATGCCAGCGCTCTATAACTTCGTGCAGTGACCAACTGGCAGCGCGTACCGAGTCAATGTGCACGACCACGTGGGTATGGTTGTGCATGACGGCATAGGCGCAGAGATTAATAGCAAAAGAGCGGGTAAGTACGAGCAGCCGTTGTTCGATCCAGTCTCTTCGGTGCTCGTAGGAACGCTCGGTAATAGGGTCAATTCCACAGAGAAAGGCGCGGCGAACACAGCGGGAGACGCAGTGATAATAGGGCGTAGCGTCGAGGCTTACGAGGGCTTTCCTTGGCTTTGGCATACTCAATCCTTGAAACAAAAGTTTTCTTTATGTTCTCTATTATGGCATATGTTTTTTAAGTGTCAATTAATGGGTGTCCCACTTTGAATCGGGTGTCCCACTTTGAATCAGCTATGATTGTCCGTATGCCAAATAGCTTAACTTTCTCGCTTGTGCCGGTGTTTGCTATTACCAGTATTACGTGGGCGATTGGTGTCTCCAATCATCGGTTTCTTTTAAATGAGATAGGTATCTATCTGTTACTGTTTTTTCTGCCGGCCCTGGTTGTTTGTGGATCGGTCTGGATGATCTTTCAGCCAGTGTTATGGCGGCGTATGGTCGGGGTGATTATTGCCTTGCCCGCTGTTGCCTTGTGGGTACTTTCTCTTTTGCTGGTGTTTAATGGTTTCAAGATTCATTGAATCCGCATTACGAAGGGCAATTAGCGGGCGTTATACTTTTTTATCGTGCGGTCTATTCGGGCTTATGATTTGTTAAACAAGAAGGGCGAAGTGATGACATCAAGGGATACCGAAAGCAAACTGGACGCCGTTGTTGCCGAAGCGCGGCGCAACAGGGAAGAGCGTGACAAGGGTTATCGTGAACGCGCACTGAAGATGTATCCCTGGGTGTGTGGGCGTTGTGCGCGGGAGTTCACACGTGAGAATCTGCGTGAATTGACCGTGCATCACCGTGATCATAATCACGACAATAATCCGCTGGATGGAAGTAACTGGGAACTGCTCTGTCTCTACTGTCATGATAATGAGCATTCGCGCTACATTGATTCGGCTTATGGTTCTGCAGAAGCGTCCAAGCCATCCGGCGCGACCCATAACCCGTTTGCCGATCTGGCCAGTTTACTCAAAGATAAAAAATAGGTGTGTCGACCTTGCGTTTGTAACACCCTGTTAAAAGCTGGATGAACGATTATTTTATTTTCGGGTCATAGAGCAGATACCCTGGTGGACAGCGTTTGGAGGCTTTATGCGTTTCATATACGGTTTGATCGGTTTATTTGCTGCTACGGTGATACAGGCCTCATCACCCTATAGCGACCAGGTGGAAAACTCCATCAAGGCGCTTTCGAATGAACAGGTCACAGGTTATCTCGAGGGGAAAGGATTAGGGTTTGCAAAGGCGGCCGAGTTGAATCACTACCCCGGGCCGCGTCATGTACTGGATCTTTCTGAGGCACTGTCTCTGACGGCCGAGCAGAAGCGTCAAACCCAACAGTTATTTGATGTCATGAAACGGCGGCCATGCCGCTTGGCAAAGCACTGGTTGAGAAGGAGCGGCAGGTGGATCGGCTGTTTGCCCAGGGTGTCATTAATGACAACGATCTAAGGCGGCTGCTAATGGAGATCGGTGATGTGCAGGCGCGAATTCGCTATGTTCATTTGCGTACCCATCTTGCCCAGAAGGTACTGCTTACACCGGAGCAGGTCACCCACTATGATCAACTCAGGGGCTACCAGCCGGGTGCTGAATCATCGCATTCACACACCCACCACTGAAGCGATGGACTGAAGTGACTCACTTTCAGATATTGCTTACAGGTATCGTGCAGTAATTCGACGTTATTTTTCCCTGGCGGGTTGGCATGCTCTGTTTCGATCAGTGATGCCGGTGTCTTACGTTTCAGCCAGCTGAACCCGGTTACGGCCCGAGGCCTTGGCCAGATAGAGCGCCCGATCAGATTCATCCAGCAGCTGCTTGCTCACTGTGGCGACTTCCGTGCTTGCTTCAAATCGCATCGGGGCAACACCGACCGAGACGGTGACGGCGACGCTTTCACCACCATGGATGGTGATGGCTTTATCCTGAATGCGCTGCCGGATGCGTTCCGCCAATGTGCAGGCTTCATGGGCATCTGTTTGAGGGAGCAGCAGGGCAAACTCTTCGCCCCCAAAGCGGGTGGCGATATCCGAGGCACGCAGGCACTCTTTGACGCGCAGGGCGATCTCGCGCAATACGCTGTCCCCGGCACCATGACCGTGCGTATCGTTGATGCGCTTGAAATGGTCGGCGTCGATAAACAGACAGCTGAGGGGATGCTGGTAACGCAGCGCACGGGTGACCTCCTCTTCGAGGCGTCGGTCAAGATAGCGTCGATTGTGTAGTCCGGTCAGGGCATCGGTGAGACCGGCCACAACCAGGTGCTCCCGGTTGGCGGTGTTTTCCAGGCAGATGGCGCTGATGGTGGCCAGGCGGTTGAGAAAATCACTGGCATGCTGTCGGGTAAAGCGATTGGGGTCCTGGCTGCCCAGCCCCATAAGACCGACCAGGTTGCTGCGGCGAAGCATAGGCAG
>JAPHUG010000081.1 GCA_026197195.1 Sedimenticola sp. | reverse complement strand
GTTCGATGTGATAGGTCACTTTCTTGGCTGTCGGAAGGACCTGACCGGTGAACTTGACCTCACCCACACCCAGCGCGCGTCCGTGGCCCGGGTTGCCCAACCATGCCAGATAGAAGCCAACAGCTTGCCACATGGCATCCAGTCCCAGGCAGCCCGGCATGACGGGGTCGCCAGGAAAGTGGCAATCGAAGAACCACAAGTCCGGCGTGATATCCAGTTCCGCCAGGATTTCCCCTTTCCCGTAAGCGCCACCTTCGTCTGATATATGGGTGATTCGATCCATCATCAGCATGTTGGTGGTGGGTAGCTGTGCGTTGCCCTCCCCAAACATCTTACCGTGACCGCAGTCCAGTAACTCTTGTCGTGTAAAACTCTGCTCTTTTGCCATGAATCCAGTTTCTCTTTGTGATTTTCGTTCGAATAGTGAGGCACAATCCCTTGTGCAGCCAATTAATCAGGTATTGAGGCCTGCTTGGTTGAGCAGGAAGGGCACGAGCTGCTCAATCTCGATTAAACGGTTCTCAGTATCCGTTCTGCCTCGGTATTCAAGTTTACCCTCGTCCAGGCTGCGTTCGCCAATAACGACCCGATGGGGGATGCCGATCAGCTCCATGTCGGCGAACATGGCACCGGGTCGTGCCCCGCGATCATCCAGTAATACATCTACACCCGCTTCGGTAAGTGCTTTATACAGGCTTTCGGTCGCTTCGCGGACGCGGTGGGACTTATCCAGTTTCATAGGGCACAAGGCCACCTGGAAGGGGGCGATGGCGGTGGGCCAGATAATGCCGTTTTCGTCATGATTCTGTTCAATGGCTGCGGCAACCACACGGGAGACGCCGATGCCATAGCAACCCATCTGCATGATCACGCTACGACCATTTTCATCTAATACAGAGGCCTTCATGGCGGCACTGTATTTATCACCCAGTTGGAAGATATGGCCGACCTCGATACCTCTGGCGATCGTGAGTACACCTTTTCCATCAGGGCTGGGGTCGCCTTCCTGGACATTTCGGATATCGGCGATCTGCGGGATTGGCAGGTCTCGCTCCCAGTTGATGCCAAAGTAGTGCTTGCCGTCTTCATTGGCACCGGCACTGAAATCAGAGGTCAGTGCCACGGTGCGATCAATAATACAGGGGATGGGCAGGTTAACCGGACCAAGCGAGCCGGGGCCTGCACCCAGGGTCTCCCGAATCTGCTCTTCGGTGGCAAAGGTGAGAGGGGAGGCTACTTCCGGCAGCTTTTCAGCTTTGATCTCGTTCAATTCATGATCGCCACGCACCAGCAGTGCGATGAAGGGTGCCTCCAGGGCTTCATCTGCCGCGACAATCAGCGTCTTGACGGTTTTTTCAATGGGCTGATCAAACTGTTCAACCAGGTCCTGAATGGTTTTGGTGTTGGGCGTATCCACCAGTCGCATCGCTTCTGCGGGTGCGGCAAGGGCGCTTCCCAGTGCCACAGCCTCAGCTGTCTCGATATTTGCCGCGTAATCACTCTCTGTCGAGAAGGCGATGGCATCTTCACCCGAATCAGCCAGTACGTGGAACTCTTTCGAGGCGTTGCCACCAATACTGCCGCTGTCCGCCTGCACGGCTCTGAAATTGAGCCCACAGCGAGTGAAAATTTGGCTGTAGGTCTGGTACATCAAGTCATAGGATTCTTGCAGAGACGCCTCATCTATATTGAATGAATAGGCATCCTTCATCAGAAACTCACGTGCCCGCATCACACCAAAGCGGGGTCGTATCTCATCCCGGAACTTGGTCTGGATCTGATAGAAATTGATCGGTAGTTGTTTGTAGCTGTGCAGTTCATTACGGGCAAGTTCGGTAATGATCTCCTCATGGGTAGGTCCATAGCAGAAGTCACGATTATGCCGGTCATTCAGACGCAGCAGCTCAGGGCCGTACTGTTCCCAGCGGCCGGACTCCTGCCACAATTCCGCGGGTTGTACCGAGGGCATCAGCACTTCCAGTGCGCCTGAACGATCCATCTCCTCTCGTACGATCGCCTCTATCTTGCGTAATACCCTCAGACCAAGGGGTAGCCAGGTATAGAGACCGGCGGCGAGTTTGCGGATCATGCCAGCTCTGAGCATCAGCTGATGGCTGCTGATCTCAGCGTCGGAAGGCGTCTCCTTGACGGTCTGGAGAGGAAATTGGGATGTGCGCATGTGTATGAAGTCCAGGGTGTGGCGGTGCAAATCGATCTATTCTAACGATATGCCTCGATTGGGACAAATCATCCTGCATCTGCCGGGCGCATGCTGGCTATTTATTCCTCACAATCTACAGCTTTCACGCTGGCTGCCGACAACTAAAAGGATATATGGCCATGAATATCGGTATCTTCTTTGTCAATCACGCCTGCCAAACAATACCCCCACTGTGAGCCCTCTGGCGCTCGCTGGCGATCGGTGTGGCGTGCGTTTCTGCTGGTGGTGTTCATGCTTTGCGGTATGGTCACTGCCGAGACACTGGTCAATGCGGAGTTGATACAGTGGGTCAAGCAGAAGTACGGCGACCCTGCTGCGGCCCGTATGCAGGCGTGGCAGCGTCTAATGGAGGGGCACCGTGATAAGAGTGAGTCTGAGAAGCTGACGCTGGTTAATGATTTTTTTAATCAGCTGACCTATCGTTCTGACCTCAATATCTGGGGGAAAAATGACTATTGGGCGACGCCGGTTGAAGCGCTTGGCCGGGGTCAGGCCGATTGCGAGGATTACTCCATTGCAAAATACTTCACCCTCAGAGAGATGGGTGTCCCCGATGAAAAGATGCGCATTATGTATGTCAAGGCCCTGGAGTTGAATCAGGCCCATATGGTGTTGACCTACTATCCGGAACAGTCCGGTGTACCGCTTGTGCTGGATAATATTAATAGCCAGATTCTGACTGCAGATAAGCGGGGCGATTTGGCTCCCGTCTACAGCTTTAATGCAGAGGGGCTTTGGCTTGCTAAGAATCGTGGTCGTGGCCAGAAGGTGGGGTCATCGACACGAATCAGTTTATGGCAGGACTTAAAGGCCAGAATGGCCAAAGAGGCGAAACAATGAAGACTATTCTGTACCCGCTGGCTTCAATGACGATAGAGACCCAGTGCCGGTGCGGGGTGAATGCTCAGGGGAAAGGATCATGACATTATCGAAACAGCTCATTGCCTTGATAGTAGCGCTACTGTTACTGGTCTTTGCAGGCACTTTTCTGATTAGTGTGCACAACACCCGTGATTATCTGGAAAAGCAGCTGGAATCCCATGCGCAGGATGCAGCCACCTCTCTTGGCTTATCCATATCGCCCTACATGGAGGAGAAGGATATTGCAACGGTCACCTCCATGACCGATGCGATCTTTGATCGCGGTTTCTATCGGGTCATACGGGTGGAGGATATGCAGGGTAAACCGCTGGTGGATCGGGTATTGCCGGTACAAATTGAGGGGGTTCCGGAGTGGTTCATTGAGCGACTACCACTGACGACACCTGAGGGTGAATCCACCCTCATGAGTGGTTGGCTACAGAGTGGCCGGGTGGTCGTTAAAAGCCATCCCGGCTATGCCTACAACCAGTTGTGGCAGACCATTGCGGGCACACTACGGTGGTTTCTTGTCAGTGCCGCCTTGGCACTATTGATTGGTGTGCTGCTGTTACGGCAGGTACTCCGCCCCCTGCGCTCAGTAGAAGAGCAGGCGAATGCGATCTGTAATCGAGAGTTTCCCATACTGGAAAAGCTGCCCCGAACCACAGATATGCGCCGTATCGTCGAGGCCATGAACCGTATGTCCACCAAGGTACGGCAGATGCTTGATGAGCTGGAACGACTGGCTTCGGGGCTCCGTCGGCAGGCCTATCAGCATCCGGTGACAGGCTTGGCCAATAAACGCTTTTTTATGGATTCCTTGACCAATCAGGTGAACTCCGATGAGGAGTTTTCCTGCGGGGCGCTCTGCCTCGTTCAGTTAAAGCATTTCAAACAGTATAACGACGCCCATGGCTACAAGGCGGGCGATGAGCTTTTACAGGATACGGCGAAGCAACTGGAGCAGGTTGCAATGCAGTGGCAAAGGAGTCAGTTGGCTCATTTGACCGGCGCGGATTTCGCTCTCCTGGTGCAGGAGTGTTCTGAGCAGCAGGCGGAAACGCTTGCCGAGCAGCTAGCCGCGGCCCTAGCAGGACTCTACGGGACTGGGAAGCTGGATAATCCTGACGTGGGTCATGTGGGTGTGGGGTATTTTGATGGAGGCCAGAGTGTGCCGGTGCTGCTTTCAGAGGCAGATATGGCGCTCAGGATGGCTCAGGCAAAAGGGGCCAATGGCTGGCACTTCACCCGCTCAGAAGATATAGATCAGAATCAGGTCAGAGGGGCCTCGGAATGGCGCGAATTTATCGGACAGGCGCTGGAACGCGGTCGGGTTAAACTTCAGTTTCAACCCGTCGTGCGCTGTTCTGATCGCAAGTTGCTACATCGCGAGGTGCTGGTGAGAATACCGGAAAACCTCGACTCACCTGAGCAGGGTGGCTTGCTTTCAGCGGGTTTGTTCATGCCGCAAGCTGAGAGTTTGGACATGACGGCAGAGATCGATAAGAGTGTGATCGCCCAGGTTTTACAGCGACTGACCGATTCGCCTGATGACGCGACCCACTATGCCATTAACCTGTCACCACCATCCATTAAGGTGGCTGGTTTTCTTGATTGGTTGGAAGAGCGGCTTGCCGAAAATCAGGGTGTAGCCAGTCGAATGATATTTGAGCTCCCTGAGTACGGTGTGCTGGCCAATACAGAGCAAACCACGACCCTGCTTACCTTGGTCACCCGATTTGGAGCCAAACTATCCATTGACCATTTTGGCCGCAGTTTTGGTTCCCTGGCTTATTTGCGTTCGATGAAGGTGGATTACCTGAAGATCGACGGCAGTTTCATGCGATCCATTGAAGAGAACAGTGATAATCAGTTTTTTGTGCAGGCCTTGGCAGAAATTGCCCACGGCCTTGAGATAGAGGTGATCGGTGAGTCTATTGAGACGGAGAGTGCCTGGACATTACTGCCCTCACTGCATGTCGATGGGGCTCAGGGGTATTTTATCGGTCGCCCCGAATGATTGGTGGTGTGCTTTGTTGCACGTCATAAAAAACCCCGAAGATATCCATACCTTCGGGGTCGCCGTCTGATTCTTTAGGCAGAAATTGGCATCCATTCGCCCATCCTTGAAGAGTGCTGCCCATCCTTGGCCTTCCCTGTTGACGGTGTAGAGATTATGGTCTGTTGGTCACGGGTCGTCTGTAGGTCGTCACGGCGGCTCGTTGTAAGGATAATCTGATAGCGCAAAGCTGCGCGTGATGTTTTTCGCCGACCATTGATTGTTATTTTAATACTATCAATAGGTTATAGTTAAGTATTTATTTCTCGCAGAATTCTGACATGACATCCTTACTCTCTTGGATCTTCTGCTGACGCTCCTCTTCGGTCAGACGCTTGTAGAGCCCGTCCGGTGTCTTTACGAGCTTATTCCCCAGGTTTTCATAGAGAGCCAAATTGCTGGTCGCCGCCTTACAATTTTCAGCTTTGATTCTGTTTGATTCTTCAATCTCGGCTTTTGTTGGGCCTGTGGGTTTGGCTTCGGGCTTGGCGGCCTGTTCCGGTGGGGTGTCTGCAACCTTTTTATCCGGAGCGGCTGTTGATGTATTCACCTTGATTTCGGTTGCCTCACCTGAAGGTGGAGGGGACTGTGAATAGACCGTCATGCCATTGTCATCCACCCAGCGGTACATACGGGCTTCTGCTGCACTGGTAAAAAGCAGTGCCAGGGTCAGGATTGAAGCGGTACGGATAACCATGTGTATCATCCTTGCGTAGGCTGTTGAGAAACAGATCTTTGTTATGTTTCACATTGTAGGGATTGGTTTCATGGGCAGCAAGGATGGATTTCGCAAAAAACCTGTTTTTCTATTCCCCAGTAACTTGCTGAATAGGCGAAAGAAATAATGGCGGTTCCCGGGATGGGTTAAATCCATTTTCAGTCGTTTGATGCCTGTAGGAACTGAGAAGGGGAGGGTTTGCTGTCTGCACGATCCTGTAGATGGGT
>JAPHUG010000235.1 GCA_026197195.1 Sedimenticola sp. | reverse complement strand
GATTCTCTGTTCTGATTCAACAAGTTATAGACAAACTCATTGTATCAATTACGGTTGAATCAGGCCTCTTTAATCACTAGTTAACGGGACAGCAGTGATTGCTTTTATAAATTCCTGAGTCCTAACATTGAAAACATGGGTGTCCATGTTTATTGAAAACATGGGTGTCCATGTTTATTGCGACAGTGGGAACCGCATTTGAACCAGGGGGAAATGAGTCGTCAGGAACAAGGTCGATTAATCCAGCTTCTTCTTGAGTCGATAGCCGGGAATATCATTTCCGAACGACCGGGTAGAAGTGAACCCAGAGCCGTTAAACGAAGACCTAAACCATATCGAAGATTAACAGTACCAAGACATGAAATGACGGAGAAACAAAAGAGGGAAAGAGACCATGCAAAGGCGGCTTAACTTAGCGCCATTCGGCTCTGACCCCTTTAATTTGAGTTCCAGAGCCCTAAAGTTGAAAACATGGGTGTCCATGTTTATTGGTGTCCATGTTTATTATGCTATTTATTATATTTATTACCTATGCGGAAGACCATGGCCTAGCGCTCTCCAAGTAATTAGTAATTTAGACCCTTCGACACTAAGATGATCATCATCAAAATAAAGAGCTTTTTTATTGAGAACTGCGGGACAATATTTTTTACTGCATAGTATTTCAAAGGGTTTTATTGCATGTAGATTATCGCCATATGGGAGTGTATCCAGTTTATTTAATATGAAATTGTTTCTAGCAAAATAATATGTTGAACTTGTTGATTTGGTTAAATCCAGCATCGTTTGAGAGCCAAAAATAGAGATTGGTGCTATTGCTTTCGCTATATGCGTCGGTAGTTCTGGAATTGGATAAAGCAAATATACTTTTTTTCCTGATGCTAATAACCTACGGACGATTTCGCTAAAACTTTGCCAATATATTTCTCTTTCATCATTTTGGGGGTTGTTATCATTTTCTCCAAAGAATTCTAAAACAGGTTTACTGTCGGGTATTTCTGGATATGCTTTCAATTGGTCGCCAAATAAGAATCCGCTATATCTAAACCCCAATAGAACATTTTTTATAGAATTGTCTTTTTCTAGATAAGTGAGAGATTCATTAACCCATTTTGAGCAACCAGGCACGTTTGTTTCAAAAAACAATGCAGGAGGACAACCACTAAAACTGAGATGCAACAAACCTTTGCCATCATGCTCGAGTAATTTTGCGAGTGCATAGGCAGGTTCAACTGTGTGGCTATCACCAAAACTAGCCCAAGTAACATCACTTCCTGCATATCTACAGGCACTTTCAGGTTTCAGATAATCCTCGCCTTTGGTGTGACATTCTACCCTTTTGGGACTATACCTAGCCGTTTGTAAATAATTATTTTCGGCAAACCGCCACTCGTAACCTTCTAATATATGACCAGACAGACCTGCTGATAAAAATACGGCAATACATGCAACTGAATATTGAAATACTCTTTTTCTTGTAAATGATCTTTTATTTCTGAATGGTCTTTCTATATATCTATAACTAAATACTGACAAGATAAATGCCGCTACGATGGCAATTATGAACATGCGCTCGCTAGGCTCTCCGATTGTCTTCATTCGTAAAAACGCAAATAACGGTTGATGCCATAAGTACAATGAATATGAAATCAGGCCAATACCAACAAATAGTTTTTTTGCTATTAATTTTCCAATAACTGTAGTACCGTCACTAAAAATAATAATTAGTAAAGTTCCTATTACTGGTACCAACGTATAAATACTAGGGAATGGAGTTTGTTTATTGAAAAAAATAATAGAGTAAATGATGCAAACTAAACCAATACCCCCGTAAATATTTTTACGAATTTTGGTTGTAGAAAAATGGTGAATTCCAATAATTGCTATCAGTACCCCAGCTAATAACTCCCATGCTCGACTAAAAATCAGATAAAAATTAGCATCCACCAATTGCTTAACTGATAAATATTGAGATAGCAGAAAGGATGCAATTGACAATGAACATATCAACAATGTAAGTCTTTTTTTACCAATAAACCAGAGTACGGAAATCAAAACAGGAAAGAATATATAAAACTGCTCCTCAACCGCTAAACTCCATGTGTGTAGCAAAGGCTTTTCATCCGAAGCGGTTGAAAAATACCCACTAGTTAAGTAGAAGAACACATTGGACGAAAATGTAGCTACCGAAACTAAGCTTTGAGAATAGGATTTAAGATAATTGGCTGGCATCAATATATATGCCGCAATAGTAGTAAAGATCAAGACCATACTTAGCGCTGGCAGAATGCGTCTTGCTCTTCGTTCGTAGAAATTTAAGATTGAAAACCGACCACTCCTTATTTCCTCTATTATAATTGTAGTTATTAAATATCCACTTATTACAAAAAAAATGTCTACTCCAACATATCCGCCTGTTATACCAAAAAGACCCCCATGAAAAAATATAACAGGTAATACTGCTATAGCACGAAGCCCATCAATTTCTTTTCGATACTTCAACTTCAGTCCTCTTCAGTTTTATAGAAAGCTACACCGATCATACAGCCAACACATAGAGTACAATATACGACCGTATAATAAATTGAATACTACAGCAGCATGCCTAACATACCATTCCCCAACCCTCTCAACAGGTTACCAAAGAATCTAAAGCAGATGAACCACTTTCTTGCTGCAATAGGGTGGGGAACTGATTTAGTCAGCGGGGATAAAGGTCTCAGCCAGTGGCAACAGAATACTGAAACGGGTACCACTACCCAGGGTGGATGTTACCTGGATATCACCCTGTTGCAGGGTCATGATCCGTTTTGCGATGGCCAGGCCAAGCCCGGCATGTTCGCCTGCGGTTTGTTTTCTTCCTGACTGGAAGAAGGGGTCAAAGATATGGTCGATATCTTCGGGGGTGATGCCGCAGCCGTTGTCTTCTACGGATATGACGATACCCGCCTCTGTTTTATTCAGACCCAGTCTGATAACACCACTGACAGGCGTATGGGTGAAGGCGTTCTCGATGAGGTTTTCCAGTACTCTTTCTGTCAGGGCGATATCCGCATAGACAAACGGCAGTGCGGTGGGGGGTGTCATGCTGAGTTGTATCTGTTGCTTATTGGCCCG